>JAEZTD010000298.1 GCA_023443705.1 Bacillota bacterium
GACATCAAGCGCATGCTGGCCTTTTCAAGCGTCAGCCAGATCGGCTACATCGTGCTGGGCGTTTCCACCGGTTCGATGCTCGGTTTTGTCGGCGCAGTGATGCACTTTTTCAACCACGCGACGTTCAAGTCCCTCCTGTTCGTGGATTCTGCGGCAATCGTACACGAGACCGGTACGCGCGATATGGACCAGATGGGCGGCTTGGGTTCAAAGATGCCGGTGACAAGCGTCAGTTCCATTCTGGGGCTGATGTCGATGGCGGGCATCCCGCCGTTGTCCGGCTTCTGGTCGAAGCTGCTGATCGTCATGGCGGTATGGCGGGTCTCCCCCGGCTTCGCCATCGCGGCGCTTTGTTTGAGCGGACTGACCCTCGGGTATTTTCTTATTCTCCAGAAGAAAGTGTTTTTCGGAAAGCCTTCGCCCGCGATGGAAGGCGTCACCGAGTGCGGCGGCAGCATGAAGCTGGTTGAAATTGTTTTGTCCGCCGTCAACATTCTGGCGGGGCTTTTGTTCCCGTTCCTGATCGTCTACCTCAGCGGCCGCGGCCTCCTCTGACGACAGACCTTAGCGATGGAAGGTGTGGAAAATTGAACTTTGCAGTGATGATTTTGCTGATGGCGGGGCTCGTGGTCTCCGCGCTTCTCGTGGTGATGCTGCGTGACCTCCTCATGGCGGCGGTGGCGCTGTCTGCGATGAGCGCGGTTTTGACCATCATCCTGTTCCTGCTCAAGGCGCCGCTGGCCGCTGTGTTTGAACTGAGCGTGTGCGCCGGTCTGATTACGGTGGTATTCATCAGCACCATTTCGATGACCAAACTGCGCACCAAAGAGGAAATCGCAAAGCATCAGGAGGAGCGCCGCCAGCGCTTCAGCCTGCTTCCGGTGGTCGTGATCGCGCTGGTTTCCGCGGGTCTGGCCCTGATGATCCCGCACATGGGCGAACTCGTCCCCACCGTCATCCCGGATGTGCCCACCACGGCAGAGGCCACCGTATTCTGGAACGAGCGCCAGGCGGACCTTCTGGGCCAGATCGTGATCGCGCTGGCCGGCGTGTTCGGCGTGCTGATCTTCTTCAAGGAGGCTGACAAGCGATGAGTTTTCTGTTCGGCGTCTTCTTAATCGGTGCGGTGTTGCTGATCGCCGTGGGCGCGTACGGCATCATCGTCACCCGAAACCTGATGCGCATTGTCTTGTCGGTGGAGGTACTCACCAAGGCGGTCACGCTGGTGATCATTGGTGCGGGTTACGAAACCGGGAACATGGGCGTTGCCCAGTCTTTCGTGATTACCATCATCGTGGTGGAGGTCATGCTGCTGGTCATCGCCACTGGCCTTCTCTTCGGCGCCTTTAAAAACAACGGCTCCCTGATGACCGACAAGCTCAACAACCTGAAAGGGTAGCCTTTCAGAATATTTACGACGAATGGATGGAGGCATCCGATGCAAAGCTTTATCATGTCGCCGCCGGTCGCGTTTCTCCTGATTCTTCTGCTGTCTACCGGCGTCTCGTTCGTTTCGAAGAGGCTGGCCGCCCGCGGGCAGGACTCCCAGTACAAGATGCAGGCCTATGCCTGCGGCGAGGACATGGAGGAAAATCGAGGCCAGCCGGACTACTCCGAGTTTTTCAAATTCGCGTTTTTCTTCACCATCATGCACGTGGTCGTGCTGGTGGTGGCCACGGACCCGGCGGGCCTCACGGTCACGTCGGCGGTATACCTGGGCGTGACGGTACTTTCGCTGTTCATGCTCCTTCGGAGGTAGCGCATGAAGACCATCGAACGCCTCATCACCTGGGCGCGGCTGAAGTCGCCCTGGATCATCCATTTCAACTCCGGCGCGTGCAACGCCTGCGACATCGAGGTGCTGGCGGCGCTGACTCCCCGCTACGACGTGGAGCGCTTCGGCGTACAGCTGAAGGGCTCTCCCCGGCATGCGGACGTACTGGTGTGCTCCGGTCCGGTTACGCTGCAGCAGCGAGAGCGGCTTCTGACCATCTACGAACAGATGCCCGAGCCCAAGTTCGTCATTGCGGTGGGCACCTGCGCCTGCTCCGCGGGCGTGTTTGACGGCTGTTACTGCGTGGAGGGCGGCGTGGACACCGCCATCCCGGTGAACATGTACGTGCCCGGCTGCCCGGTGAAGCCCGAAGCCATCATCGACGGCGTCGTGAAGCTTTTAAAAGGGCTGGAGAACAAGGAACCAAAAAAGTCCAGATGGCGCAAGGCGGCAGCATCCCCCGCCATCAAAGCTCCGGAGGCCATTAAATCCCCCGAAGCCGCGGCGGAACCCGGAGCTGTCGGAGAAGAAATCAAATCGTAAGGAGGCGGGCGCATGGAGACCGTATTTGGAAGGGAAAACGGCGTTCTCGAACGCCTGTCCGCACGGTTTGGCGTGGATGCGGAGCAGGCGGCCGTCAAAACCCGCAGAATCTACCTGAAAGTTTCTTCGGAAATTTTCATGGAGGCGCTCAAATACCTGAGGAATGAAGTCGGCTTCGACCAACTGTGCGCGATCACAGGACTCGATACCGGAGATCATTTTGAATTCCTCTACCACATCGCGGAACCGGGCGGCATTCTCATGACACTGGAATACGAGACGCCCCGCGAGGACCCCGTGGTCATCCCTACGGTGCTGCCGGTATATAACGGTGCCACCTTCTACGAGCGGGAGCTGGAAGGCCTCCTGGGCGTCAAGGTGGAGGGCTTGCCCGAGGGCAGGCAGTATCCGCTGCCCGACAACTGGCCGGCCGGCGAATACCCGCAGCGCAAGGACTGGAAGCCCGGCAAAAAGGCCAATTCGGCCCTTCAGGACGGGGCCAAGCCTCAACCGACGGAACCCGACAAGGGGGTATAGACATGGACAGAGACAACAAAATCATGATCCCTCTGGGCCCGCAGCATCCCGCGCTGGAAGAGCCCGAGAGCTTTAACCTCCTTCTGGAGGGCGAGCGCGTCGCGGCGGCGTCCGTAGCGCTGGGCTACAACCACCGAGGCATGGAGAAGGCTGCGGAGAGCCGCACCTATACCCAGAACATCTACCTTCTGGAGCGCATCTGCGGCATCTGCTCCCACTCCCATTCCACCTGCTATGTGCAGACGGTGGAGGCTCTGGCGAACGTCGAAGTCCCCCGCCGCGCGCTGTACCTGCGCGCGCTGGTGGGCGAGCTGGAGCGCATCCACAGCCACCTTCTTTGGCTTGGCATCGCGGGGCATGAGATCGGCTTCATGTCGCTGTTCATGTACGCGTGGCGCGACCGCGAGATCGTCATGGATACGCTGGAAATGCTGACCGGCAACCGCATCAATTACGGCATGAACGCCATCGGAGGCGTTCGGCGCGACATCACGCCCGCTCAGGCCGAAAAGATCATGGAGGCCGTGGGCGCCCTCGAATCCCGCACCGAATACTATAAAAATGCGGTGCTGGGGGAGGAAACCGTGGTAATGCGCCTGTCCGGCGTCGGAAAGCTCTCGAAGGAGGATGGTTTGCGCCTGGGCGCCGCGGGCCCGGTGCTGCGCGCCTCCGGGGTCAAGCGCGACGTTCGCCGGGACGACCCGAACGGCATCTACCCTGAACTGGAATTCGAAGTCGTCACCGACGAGCACGCCGACGTGTACGGCCGCACGGTCGTAAGGGTATTGGAACTGATGGAAAGCTACAAGATGATCCGTCAGATCCTCCAGCAAATGCCGGAAGGGCCGATCTCGGTTCGGGTGCCCATGCGCATCCCGGCCGGAGAAGCGATCAGCCGCTACGAAGCGCCCCGCGGGGAGGACATCCACTATACCCGTTCCAACGGCACCGACAAGCCGGACCGCGTCAAGGTTCGCGCCCCCACGCTGGCGAATTCCGCGGCCATCGCCCACATGATCGAGGGCGGTTACCTGGCCGACGTACCCATCGTCATCGCGGCCATCGACCCCTGCTTCTCCTGCACGGACCGCATGGTGCGCGTGACGGACGCCTCCTCTGGCCGGGCGCAGATGTTTGACTGGGAAGGCCTTCGGAACTACAGCGCGAAGTGGTATGCGAACCAGGGCGTCGACCTGTCCGCACTCCGTATGAAACCTTAAGGGGGAAAAGCAACGTGTGGCTTGCCCTGTTCCAAATCATTATCTTTCCGGGTTTTCTGTTTCTGGGCGCGATGTCCCTGGTATTTGAGTACGTGGATCGGAAGCTTTATGCCCGGATGCAGAACCGCGTCGGCCCGCCGTGGTATCAGCCGCTGGCGGACCTTGTAAAGCTTCTGTCCAAGGAGGCCATTATCCCCAGCGAGGCCGAGCCGCGCCTTTTCAGCGCGATTCCGGTCTTCGCCTTCGCGGCCACCTGCGCGGCGTTCCTGTACGTACCGATCTGGAGGCCAACCTCGATCATGCCCTTCTCCAGCGACCTGATCGTTGTAATGTACTTTTTGACCATCCCGACGCTGACGTTCTTCCTGGCGGGCTGGTTCTCCTCGTCACTGTTCGCGGAGCTTGGCGCAATCCGCGCGATGACGCAACTGTTCGCCTATGAGGTACCGCTGTACATGGCGCTTCTGGGCCCGGCACTTCTGGCCGGCAGCTGGTCGATCAGCGACATTTCGCAGTTCTACCACAGTCACCCGCTGCTCCTCCTTGCAAACATCCCGGGTTTTGTGGTGTGCATCATCGCGGCCCAGGGCAAGCTGGAACGCGCGCCTTTTGACATCCCGGACGCGGAGACCGAGATCGTCGGCGGCACGTTCACCGAGTACAGCGGGCGGCTCCTCGCCATGTTCAAGATGACGATCAGCGCCGAAATGGTGGTGCTGGCCTCGCTGATCGCCGCCGTCTTCTTCCCCGTTTTTATCGGCGGAAACGCCGTGGTGGGCTTCCTGCTCTTTCTCGTGAAGGTCTTCGTCGTGGTGTTCCTGCTGGCGGCCATGCGCGCCGCGCTGGCGCGCATCCGCATGGACCAGATGATCGACTTCTGCTGGAAGATTCTGGCTCCCGTCGCGCTCGTACAGATTCTGATCGACATGCTTGTCAAAGGAGCACTTTTCTAAATGAATACATCCCCTGGAAAAATGGTCCCCTTCTTGCTCAGAATGCTGACCCATAAGTCCGATACCGTGCTGTATCCCGCGGTGGAGGCGCAGGTACCTGACAAATTCCGAGGCATGCTGAAATTCCACGGCGATCGGTGCGTTGGCTGCAAGCTGTGCGTGCGCATGTGTCCGTCAAACGCCATCACCATTGAAAAGGTGGCGGATAAGCAGTTCAAGGCCATCGTTCACCTGGACAAATGCCTCTATTGCGGCCAGTGCGTGGACAGCTGCAACAAGGGTGCGCTGGAAAACACCCAGGATTTCGAGCTCGCCAGCTCCGACAAGAATTCGCTGACGAGGGAAATATGATGGACGTACGTGCGTTTCTGGACGACTGGCTGGAAGGTGCGACAAGGCTTGTCGTGCTCGGCGCCGGCTCCATGCTCCGGGCTGACGACGCCGCGGGCATGCATGTGGTTGAACGCCTTTCGGAAGAATTCCCGCCGGAGGACTACCCCCGCGTCCTGTTTTGCCCCGGCGAGACCGCGCCTGAAAACTTCAGCGGCAAGATTCGCGCCTTTCTCCCCTCCCATATGCTGGTGGTTGACGCCGCGGACGTCGGCCTCAAGCCGGGCGAGATTTCGCTGGTGCCCCACGAGCGGATCGGCGGCCCCACGTTCCTGTCCCACATGCTGCCGCTGAAGGTTCTGATCAACTACCTCGCGGGCGGCACGGGCGTAAAAACGGCGCTCCTCGGCATCCAGGGGCAAAGCCTCGAATTTGACAGCGAGATGACCCCACCCGTCGCGACCGCTGTAGACAGCGTATGCGACGCCCTCCGCGCCGCCATCCGGGCGCGTTTCTGAAAGCGCCCAAAGAAGAGTAAGGGCCTGCCGCTGAAGCGGCAGGCCCTTTATTGCATTTCGGTCTCCCTAGTGGTTCGACAACGACAGAAGTTGCGCAAGGCCGCCGAGAGATTTTCGTTCCTGGCCAGGAGCCGGAGCGCAGGCGT
>JAEZTD010000341.1 GCA_023443705.1 Bacillota bacterium
CCTCTACCCCCACCTATGCAGAATACTGCCTGCTGTCCGAGGAACTGACCCTGCATGTGCCGCCAGAGCTTGACGATGAAGATGCCCTCGCGGAGCCTCTGGGCTGCCTGGTCAGTGCCGCCAGCAAGATGAAGCCCCGCAAGGTCGGAGACACCGTGGTTGTGGTCGGCACCGGCTACATGGGCCTTGGTATGGTGTCTCTGTTCCGCTTGCACGGCGCGGCCCACGTCATCGCCATCGACCCCCGCGAGGAGGCCCGCGAAAACGCGCTGCGCATGGGCGCTACAACCGTCTACCATCCGGATGAGGTGCCGGAAGAATACTTGTTCACCGATTTCGTGGTGGGCGGCGGCGTCGCCAAGACCGGTTTCCCGCTGGTTCAGGAGTTCGCGGGCACGGAAAGCGCATTGCGCCTCGCGGGCGATATGACCGCGATCAACGGAACGCTGGGCATCGGTGGCTGGCATCAGGGCGGCGACCGCACGTTGGACATCCGCCAGTGGGGCTGGAAGGGCCTGACCGCCATCAATACCCATGAACGCGACGCGCGCTATCAGATCGCCTGCGCCAAAAACGCGCTGGAAATGCTGGTCTCCGGCATGTGGAATTTCAAGGGCATGGTTCGGAACGTCTACACCCTGGACGAGTTCGACAAGGCCAATACAGATATGGAATTAATGCCCCGCGGCTTCATAAAAGGCGTGGTGCGCTGCAGCGACTATTAGTCTATTTGGCAGACGTGGGCCTGGAACCCAGTTGGTTCCGGGCCTGTCTATCATCTGGATTCCTACTTTAACCGAATCGAGGGTACTGTCATGACGTTCAGCATCAATACCTACTGCCTGTTCGGCAATATGCCCTTGGACGACATCTTATCCCATATGCGCGAGGCGGGATACGATACCTTCGAGCAGTGGACCATTCCGGAGGAGCGCATCAGCGCCATGCGGGAGGTCATGCGCGCGAGCGGCGCGAAAATTTCGGCCTTCTGCCCGGATGAGTTTGTTTTGAACGACGCATCCGCCCACGACCGGTATGAACAGGCGCTCCTTCGCGCGCTGGATACGGCGCGCTTTCTGGATTGCCCCGCTCTGATTACCCAGGTAGGGCTGGCGACCGAGGCGCCCCGCGCGGTTCAGCACGACGCCATCGTATCGGGATTGAAGCGCATGGCGCCCCACCTTGAAAAAGCGGGCGTCACCCTTCTGGTGGAACCTCTCAACGACGTGAAGGACCACCCCGGCTACTACCTGACCAGCTCCGACGAAGGGTTTGAGATCGTCCGGGCAGTGGACTCGCAGAATGTTCGGCTGTTGTTTGACGTCTACCATCAGGTTCACATGGGCGAGGACGTGCTGTCCAAAATCGAGAGAAACCTTGAGCTAATCGGCCACTTTCATATCGCGGGGCACCCGAACCGCGATGCGGAACTGTTCACCGGCTTTGACTACCGTCCTGTTCTGGAAATGATTCGGCGAAGCGGCACCTCCGCGCCTGTCGGGCTTGAGCTCTTCCCTGCCAGCCCCGAGCAGTCGATGGCGCTTCTAGAAACGCTGAAGGAGTTTCTGTAAACCGTCTAAGGTACAAAGCAGCCCCCGGTTTTCAGGCCGGAGGCTGCTTTTTGTCTACTCCAGATCCATTATCCTATCCCGCGCGCCCCGCTTTCCTCTTCTGGAAACAGCCCGCGAACGGCGGCCACGCCGTTTTCAATGCCCAGCGCGGGATCAAATACGCTGCTGGAACCCACCACGAAAATGTCCGCGCCCATCGCGATCATCTTCGGGATGTTCTCCATAGAGCAGTTTCCGTCCACCTCGATGGGCATCCACCCATAGCCCAGTTCATCAAGCATCATCCTGGCACGGCGAATTTTATTCAGTGTCTCCGGGACCAGCTTTTGCGCGGCGTAGCCGGGGTTTACGGTCATAAGAAGCAGCATCTCGATGTCCGGAAGAACCTCCCGGACGCTCTCGAGCGGCGTCGCCGGGTTGAGGGCTAACGCCGGCTTCGCGCCGCGTTTTCGGATCATCGTCAGCGCGCGCTGCACATGTGGGGTGCTTTCAAAGTGCACGGATACCATGTCGCCGGCTCGCAGTTCGTACCAGGGAATCGCATTTTCTGGCCGTTCTACCATCAGGTGAATATCCAGCGGCGTTTTGCAGCGCTTGCCGGCAGCATTGACGGTTTCGGTCGACAACATCAGGTTTGGTACAAACCGCCCATCCATCACGTCACAGTGCAGGTAATCTACCCTCGCCCGCTCGAGCAGAGCGATGTCGTCGCCCATGGCCAAGGGATCCGCGCACATGATCGAAGCCGCGATCATCTTCCGCACCACTTGTTACCTCCTTGTTTTGCGCGGTCCAGCATTGCAGCGCCGATCATGGGCGCGTCGCTGCCCAGCGTTGTCACGTCAAGCCGTAAACCATCTCCACAGGCCAGCGTGTAGGCGTTGGCGCGGATGTAGGCGATCAACGGATCGACGTAGAGCGCGCGCTGCGCGCACAGACCCCCGCTGAAGATCATCGCATCCGGCGACAGCGTGTTGACCACCGCCACCAATCCCTGGCCCAATCCCTTCACCGACTGCCGGATGACCTCGATCGCATTTCGGTTTCCGTCCTCAGCCAACGTAAAAATTTGCTCGCTTTTCAGACTCATGCCCTGAAAAGCGGGGTGCCGTGCCGCGTTCTGCGCAATGCCGGTGCCCGAGCCATGGCTCTCCGCGCAGTCCACTCGCCCACAGCCGCATACACGACCGTCGCCGCCCACCGGAATATGGCCGATTTCCCCCGCCGTTCCCAGCGCTCCCGTAAAGATTGACCCCTGGAAGATTATCCCGCCGCCAATACCAGTGCCCAGCGTCACGAGAACCAAAAGACTTGCGCCCTGCCCGCCGCCAAACAGGTATTCGCCCAGCGCCGCGGCCCGAGAATCCTGCGCTACCAGCGGCGAAACGCCCAGAGTTTCCTCAAAGTACCGGGCGCACGGCTCGTTTTGCCAGCCGAGGTTGGGGCAATTCAGCGCAATGCGGTTGTCCTCGTCGACAGTTCCAGGAACGCCAATGCCCATAAAACTGAGATCGCGAGGCGTCATACCATACTCTTCGAGCATTTCCCGAACCGATCGGGCGATGCGCTTAAGGGACTCCGGGCAGCCCTCCGACCTGCTCATGGGTTCTGTGCGCCGTGAGAACACCGCGCCTCCATCGCTCAGAAGGCCGATGTTGGCCTTTGTGCCGCCGATGTCAATGCCAATTCTCATTCAGCGCTCACCCCTGCCGCATCGCGTCGGTCACTTTGGGGCTCTGCCGTCCTTTGATACGCGGCGCACGGCCCTCCAGCGCGGAAAGGGCAATCTCCACATCCTCATGGACTTCAGCCGGCGTGAACGCACCCACCGTCACCATATCCTGGCTGCGGAGCGTGCAGTAGGAGAATGTCAGCCCTACAAAGGGAGAAACGCGCCCCGCGGCCATCGCCTTGATAGACATGACCGGCTTTTTCGCAGCATGAATTACCTTGTGGATGTACTCCACCTCCACCTGCATCAAAAAGCCAAGGCAGTTGTAGATCTGTACGTAAGTTTCGACATCATATTCGTTCAAATCGGAATAGACGATCAATTCTGGCATGTGAGCGGACAGGCCAGGTACCATGCCGTTCTCCCGGATCATCTCAAGATAGTCCGGTAGCCGGTCAATTTGGCGCCTGTTTTTCGACACCAGCTGCTCCACGCTGGAGTGGTGGGGCAGGCAAAAAGTGCTGCCGGCCTTACGAGAGGCCTCGATCATGCGCCGCGCCTCGTCTCTCGCGGCAGCGCTGTCATCCACGTTGAGAATGGGCGTGTCAATAAGGATCACCTTTTTGCCCGTGCGGTCCTCCGCCAGCTTAGCGGCGTCCACCAAAATGGGCGACTGCACCATAAGGCCCATCATGGCGTCAATGCCATATTCGAGGTAGGCTTCGATGACTTCGGCGATTGTCTCCCGTCGGGTATGATGGTCCCTGATCATTTCATCCGACGCGGTGCTGGTGTGGCTGTATCCCACGAGCCAGTTGCTACCTATTAACATTTTAGGCAACGAAACGCCGCCAACCATTGTGCGCGGAAATGCATTAGACATCGACTCAGCCCCCTTATTCTGAAATAGCCACGCGGATATATACCGCCCGCGCATGAAAAGTATCATATTTCTTTCAGTTTGTCAATGAGATTGTCATGATTATTTTCACTCATTCCCTGTGTTGCGGACGGATATTCGCGTTGCCTTACATACGATTGTACGTTGTGCAGTAATGAGATCAATGAAATTGGGCATATTTTTTTATAATTATGATTTTATACTCCGAGTATCTATTGACAGAAAGCGTGGCTCTGGATATAATCATATATGCAAATGGTCATCATAAATGAAAATTGCAGATTTGTGAATGTGAAAGGGACGGTGTCGCATTGCATGAACCAGACCAGAGCGGCGCATCCGGCGTATTTAAAACGGCCCCGAATGAAGCTCGATGACGTGACGCCCTATCTGATGGTCATTCCGGCGCTGGTCTGCATCGGCTTTGTCAGCCTGTACCCCAGCGTGCGCTCCGTTTTGATGTCCTTCTATAATATCGATCTTCTGAAAGCCAACACCCCCTTTGTTGGCTTGGCAAATTACGAGAAATTCTTCTCAAACGCCACCAGCATACGAGTCCTGTTCAACACATTTTTCTGGGCGGTGTGCTCGGTATGCTTAGGAACCATCATCGCCATGATCACGGCCATGCAGCTAAACAAGCCCTTCCGTGGGCGTGCGGCCTTCCGCAGCATCTTCCTTGCGCCATGGGTCACGCCACCGGTGGTCGTGGCCAGCATCTGGGCGGTGCTTCTCAACCGCGATCTGAGTCCCATCAACGGCATCCTGATGAGCCTGGGCCTCGTTGAAACCCCCATCGCTTTCCTGGCGGACCCCACCGTCTATTGGGGCTTTTTGTCAAAGCCAATGCTCTACCTGATCGTGATCAACCTCTGGAACATGCAGCCCTTCATGGTGGTCATGTTCCTGGCGGGGCTGCAGACGGTTCCGAAAGAGCTCTACGAAGCCGCTACCGTGGATGGCGCCAGCAAGAGTCGCCAGTTCCGGCACATCACGCTGCCGCTTCTAGCCCCGGTTATGGAAACGACGCTTCTTCTTCAGTGCATCTGGCAGTTCAACAACTTCAACCTGAGTTACCTTGTCACCAAGGGCGGCCCGCTGAATACCACGGAACTTCTTGCCGTGCGCGTATACACCGAATCAATGATCAATTTCAAATACGGTTACGGCGCAGCCATCAGCGTCGTGATGGTGCTGGTGACCCTTGTGCCTGCACTCATGTACATCAGCCGGGTAATCCGGCAGCAAAACGATCTGGTCATCTGATTTTCGGGAGGAAAAGCGGAAATGGCTAAATGTCATACGGTCGCGAGCCTGGGCGGCAAGCGTTCTTTTTCTGAAAAGCTGATCTGCGGAATTGTGATCATCACCTCTACAGTGTTTGTCATCTTTCCCTATTTCTGGATGCTGATGACCAGCCTAAAGCCTGGAGAGGAGCTGATGCTGTCCCCGCCTGTCTGGATTCCCAGCCGTTTCATGTGGGAAAACTACGTTAAGGTGTGGAACACCGTTCCGCTGGGACGCTACATCGGCAACTCCGTGTTTACCGCGGGGATGGGCGCGATTGTCGGCCTCGCGCTGTCTACTTCCGCGGCGTTTTCGTTGGCATGCTTTAAGACCAAGATTCGCAGAATTTCCATCGCTCTGTTGCTCTTCACCCAGCTGATTCCGTTCACACTGCCCTTTGTGTCTTTCTACATGATGATGCATGCCGCGAAGCTGACCAACACCTATCAGGGGCTCATCATCGCCTACTGCATCTGGTCGATCCCATTTTGCACGCTGACGATGCGCAGTTACTTTGAACAGGCGCTGCCAGTTTCGCTGCTTGAAAGCGCGCGGATCGATGGCTGCACGCGCTTTGGTATGTACTGGCGCATCGGTCTTCCGCTGGTTCTTCCGGGGCTGGTGGCCACGGCCATCTTCGCCTTCATAACCGGATGGAACGACTTTGTGTGGGCCAGCACCATGCTGGTGGACAACAC
>JAEZTD010000395.1 GCA_023443705.1 Bacillota bacterium
AAAGATGGGCGTGTGCACGTACAGAAAGCCCCTGTCGTGCATGAAGCGGTGCACCGCCTGGGCGGCGATGGAGCGCACCCGGAACGCGCACTGGAACAGGTTCGCCCGGGGACGCAGGTGAGCGATGGTGCGCAAATACTCCAGCGTGTGCCGCTTCTTCTGCAGCGGGTAGTCGCTGGGGCTTTCGCCGATGACGCGCAGCGAGGAGACCTTCAGCTCGAAGGGCTGCTTGGCCTCCGGCGTCAGGACGAGGGTTCCCTCGGCCTCAACCGACGCGCCTACGCCGATGGCGCGGGTCAGGTCCTTGTAATCCGGCAGCTTTTCTTCCTCCAACACCAGCTGCAGGGGCTTGAAAAACGTGCCGTCGCTCAGCTCGATGAACGCGAAAGCCTTGCTCTCGCGCATGGTGCGAACCCAACCGCTGACCTTGACGCCGTTTAGGTCTGCCTGAGGCGGCGTTCGGAACAGCGATCTCACGGTGGTTTCGGCCATGGAAAACACCCTTTCCGTCGATGTAACACCCATTATAGTACGGCGGCCGCCGAAAGTAAAGGGAGGATCTGCCGGTTGACGAGCCTGCGGGGCTTCATTCAATTATTCCCCATGATCCGGGTCGCTAGACGAGCTCCAGCCGCCTCGCCGCTTCCTCCCAGCACGCCTCGGGCGTTCCGGCCAGGTCCATCTCCTGCGCGATGCGGTCCGCGAGCTTTCGAAGGTCGTACGTCACGTTGCCGCCATACTGGATCTGCCTGCGGACCGCCTTCGTCCACATCAGGCCCATCTCGCCCAGACTGCTCTTGTCGAAGCGGGCCAGTTCTTCCCGGCTGTCGTAGGGCACGTTGAGCATGCGCGCCTGCCAACGGCCATCCTGATCGCTCAGCATCGCGAACTGCGCCTTGGTGAGGCCGGGGCTCATGGGCATGCCCAGCGAGCCGGGGTTGATCAGTTGCTTGCCGAAGGCCTCGTAGCGGTACTGGATGTGGCAGTGCCCCACCAGCAGCACCGCCTCCTGCAGGTTTTTCAGAAGCTTGTCCGCATCCCGCGTGCCGGGGTAAACCAGCTGGTTGATGGAATCCGGCGCGCCGTGGCATGCGAGGATGGGCGCACAGCCGGGGATTTCGATGCGCGCTTTGCGCGGCATCTCGTGCAGCATGCGAAAATCCCCCGCCGTCAGATGGCGGTAGGTGTAGAGGAGTGAGCCGGTCTGGCTGGACACGCACCAGCCGTCGCCGTCGGGGTTCGCCTCATGGTCGAACAGATACTGTTCGCGGTTGCCGAAGACCATGTGGCAGGGCTTCTTCTGGGCCATCTGCCGCAGAAACTCCAGCGTCTCGTGGGGATCGGGGCAGTCGGATACGTAGTCGCCCAAAAGGACATATCCTTCTGCGCCGAGGTGGTCGGCAAAAGCGACGCAGGCGCGAAACGCGGTCAGGTTGGCGTGGATGTCCGAAAAAACGGCCAGCTTCATGGGGTTTCTTCCTTTCAACTTCTAAGGGTTTTCGATAACGAGGCAGTGCTGCGCCGGCAGTTCCAGCGTCAGCCTGCCGCCGAGCCACTCGTGATGGATCTCCACCCGTCGGAGCGTGCCTGCGCGGTTCAGCGCCGCCAGCACGGTTTCGTCGGGCGCGGGGTTTCCGAAGACGTCCAGCCCAAGAGAAACGCGGCGGATGACGACGGCCACATCGTCACCTGCGGCGAAAAGCCGCATGTCGCCCGTTTTCATGGCAGGGCTTCCGTTTCTCCGGGCGATCGCGCGGGCAAAATCGTCCACGAGCGCCTGATCCTCCCGCCCCCAGGGGTAGGTTCCCCGGCAGAACGGGTCCGACATGCCCTGAAGGCCCGCCTCGTCGCCATAGTAGAGGCAGGGCATGCCCGGCAGCGCGCATAGAAACCGCCACGCGGCGGTGAGCCGGCGCTTGCCCAGCGCGTACTGGGCGGCGGTGAGCTTCTTCGCCGAGCGCTTCTCCCGGGGCGGGCTCTGGTCGCCCGCGCCGGCGAGCGCGTTGACCGCCCGGGGCCGGTCATGGCTGCCGAGCATGTTCATCAGCGCGTAGAAGAAGCCCTTCGGGTAGGCCTCCGCCAGATGGTTGACCCTTCGGGCGAACTGTCCGGCGGAAAAGTCGCCGTTCATGAAGCCAAGGATCGCCTCGCGCAGCGGGTAGTTCATCACGCTGTCCAGCGTGTCGCCCTCGCAATAGGTGCGGATCTCGCCGTAGGCGACCTTGTTGGACGCGTCCTCCCACACCTCGCCGATCAGCGCGGCGTCCGGATCGACGCCCTTGACGCGGCGGCGGAGCATGCGCAGAAAGGGCATGGGCAGTTCGTCCGCCACGTCCAGCCGCCAGCCGGAAGCGCCCGCGCGCAGCCAGTAGGCCGCCACGGCGTCCTCGCCCCGGATGATGAAATCGAGATACCCCTCATCCATCTCCGAGACGTTGGGGAGCGTCCTTACGCCCCACCAGCAGTCGTACTCCTGCGGCCACTTCATGAAGGTGTACCAAGACACGTAGGGCGACTTCTTGCTCTGGCACGCGCCGGGGGCCGGGTACGCGCCGTCGAGGTTAAAGTACTTGCTGTAGGCGCCCGTATGTGAAAAAACGCCGTCCAGCACGATGCGGATGCCCTGCGCTTTTGCTTCTATGCAAAGGGCGCTGAGGGCCTCCTCGTCGCCAAACGCCGGGTCGATCTCGTGGTAGTCCGAGGTGTCGTACTTGTGGTTGGATCTGGCCCTAAAGATCGGGTTGAAGTAGATCGCGCCGACACCGAGCGCCTTGAGGTAGGGAAGTTTCTGCCGAACGCCCTCGAGGTCGCCGCCGAAGAAGTCGTTAGCGGCATTGTCGCCACTTTGGATGGTCTGCTCCGGCGGTTCGTACCAGTCTTCGTGCCAGTGCCCGAACTCGGGCGGCGTGCGCTGCGAAACCGGCCTTGACGCGTGGAAGCGGTCCACCATGATCTGGTAGATCACCGTCTCGCGCATCCACGCGGGCGCCGCGAAGGCCGGGTCGTACACCGTGATCTGGAACGAGGGCGGCTCGTATGCCCAGACGGCGCCTTCGCCGCCCAAGCAGTCGGGCGCGTTGCCGTAGAACGCGCGCTCGCCGTCCGCCTCGCAGATGAAGTAGTACCAAAGGAGGCCCGGCGTTTCCGGCATGCGCCACCGGGCCTCAAAGAGCCCGTTTTCATCTTTCTCCATCGGCCTGAGGACGGACGCTCCATCCCACCAGAGCCGATGTGTCACTTTCTTCGCGCCCTCCGCCCGGATGCGCAGGGTCGCCTGCTCCCCGGCCGCGAGGGCGCCCGGCGGCGTCCGAAAGGCCGGGTCCTGGGAATTGTGATACAGCGTCATAGATGAAGCGGCTTCATGCGCCAGATTTTTTCGTTGTACTCCGCGATCGTCCGGTCGGAGGAGAAAACGCCGGAGCAGGCGACGTTTCTAACCGCCATCGCCAGCCACTTGCCGCGGTCGTCGTAGTCCCGCGCCAGGTGCTGCCGGGTGCGCAGGTAGTCGGGCAGGTCCTTGAGCACGAAGTAGGGGTCGGCCATCCCGCCGTTGTCGCCGAACAGGAGCGCGTGGTAGAGCTCCTGGAACAGGTGCGGGTTGTCAGGAGACAGCGTGCCGTCGATGAGCATGGTCAGCGCGCGGCGGATGTCGGCGTTGGTTTCAAAGATGGCGCTGGCACGGTAGGTGGCATAGCCGCGCTCCACCTCCTCGGCGGAAAGGCCGAAGATGTAGATGTTGTCCGCGCCCACCGACTGGAAGATTTCGACGTTGGCGCCGTCCATCGTGCCGATGGTCACCGCGCCGTTCATCATAAACTTCATGTTGCCGGTGCCGCTGGCCTCTTTGCCGGCGGTGGAGAGCTGTTCGGACACGTCGGTGGCGGGCATCAGAACCTCCGCCGCGGACACGCAGTAGTTTTCAAGGAACACCACCTTGATCATCTTCGACGCCCGGGGGTGCTTCGCGACCAGTTCGCCGATGGCGTTGATGAGCCGGATGATCAGCTTCGCCCGGTAGAAGCCCGGCGCGGCCTTCGCGCCGAAGATGAAAGTGACCGGGTGGAAGTCGAGGGTCGGGTTCCTGTCGATACGGTCGTAGAGCATCAGGATGGACAGCGCGTTCATCAGCTGGCGCTTGTACTCGTGCAGGCGCTTCGCCTGCACGTCGAAGATGGTGCATGTGTCGAGCGCGACGCCCTGACGCCTGCGGACGTAGGCTGCCAGCGCCTTTTTATTTTCGCACTTCACGGCTTCAAACTTGTTGCGGAAGGCCGCGTCGTCCGCAAAGGGCAGAAGGTCCCGGAGCCTGTCCGGGTGCTTGCGCCACGCGTCGCCGATGGCCTCGTCAATGAGCGCCGAAAGCGCGGGGTTGGACTGGATCAGCCAGCGCCGGTGGGTGATGCCGTTGGTGATGCCACGGAAGCGGTCCGGCTCGATCAGGTAGAAGTCGTGGAAGGTCTGGCGCTTCAGGATGTCCGCGTGAATCTGGCTGACGCCGTTGACCGAGTGGCACATCGAAACGCAGAGGTTTGCCATGTGCACCTGGCCGTAGCCGATGATCGCCATGCGGCCGATGCGCTCCCACTGGCCGGTGTACACGCCCCACAGCTTCCCGCACAGGCGCTCGTTGAGCTCCTTCAGGATCATGTA
>JAEZTD010000396.1 GCA_023443705.1 Bacillota bacterium
TCCACAGCCCGTATTCCAGCGGCGATACCTCAAAGTACACCGTCTTGGGCGCGTCGGATGCGGGAACCTTCGCCTTGACGGATTCGAAGCCGGCCTTCATCTCCGCCACCAGCGCTTCAGCCTCGACATCCTTGCCGACCGCCTGGCCAATGCCGGCGATGGCCGTATACACGCCGTCGATGTCGGTGGCCGCGGTGACGAACACCGGAACGCCCGCCTTCTCGACAGCCTCCACCTGTTCGCTGGGCTGCGCCATGGAGTTCATCAAAACGAGGTCCGGCGTGAGCGCCAGAATTTCTTCAATGTTGGTCTCCCCGCCGGAGCCGAGCATCGGCGCGGCGAGGGCCGTCGCCGGATAAACGCAGTATTCGCCGCGGCCAACCAGCGTTTCGCCGGCGCCGACAGCAAAGAGAATCTCGCATTCGGCGGCGGAGAGGGCCACCACGCGCTGCGCGGGGGCGGCGAAGGCGTGACTTCGTCCCAGCATGTCGGTGGACTGGATTTCGGCTGACGCGCCGAGGGCGAGCAGCAAAAGAAGTGCAATCATCAGGGCCAGGGTGCGCTTAAACATAAAAAATCCCTCCCGGTCGTATTCGTGAACAACGAGAGGGATGAAAAAATCCCTCATGCTTCGGAGGGATGCAAAAAGAACCCAACCCCAGGAGCATTACGCGCGCATCAGGTCTCCCGGCTTCGCTTCATCCTACTCGGACGCCTTCCCGCCCGCAGGCAGTGGCATGATGTCCTTTCGTCGGCTTCACGGTTACTGGGATAGCCCGGAATTTTCATCCGTGTTCCCTCGGCGTTAAAAACGCCGGCACTTTCGTGCGTTTGCGCTGGCTATTCACTTGAAAGAAGTGTATCATATACTTGGATGCGCGTCAAGGCGCATTCAGGCAAAAAGGGGGTATTATGATGCTGGAAACTGGAATCAAAGGAAGCGCCGAGGCGCGCGTCACACAGGATAATTCCGCCGAAAAAATGGGGAGCGGCGATTGCCCCGTGTTTGCGACGCCCGCGATGGTCGCGCTGATGGAGGAGGCCGCGGGCCATTCCGTCTCGGCGCATTTGAACGAAGGAGAGACCACCGTGGGCGTCTCGCTGAACATCCGCCATGTGGCAGCAACCGCGCTGGGGCGTACGGTACGTGCCGAGAGCGAGCTGATCGAGGCGGACGGCCGAAAACTTCTGTTCAGGGTCACCGCCTTTGACGAAGTTGGCGAGATTGGCGGGGGAGAGCACGCCCGGGCCATCGTAAACCGCGAAAAATTTATCGCCCGAACGCAGCAGCGGGGATTATGATCGAAAGCGCCGCACGGCATAAAGAGCCGCGCGGCGCTTGTTCGTTTAGCGGTTCACAATATTATCCGGCGCTCCGTTCAGAAACGAACGCAGGTTGTCCGCCGCGATGGCCATCAGCCGCCGCCGCGTTTCCTTCGGCGCCCAGGCGATGTGGGGGGTAATCAGGCAGTTTTTGGCGCGAAGCAGCGGGTTGTCCGCCCGGATCGGTTCCGCGCTCACCACGTCGAGCCCCGCGGCGTATACCTTGCCCGCGTTCAGCGCGTCCGCGAGGTCCTGCTCCACAATCAGCGGCCCTCGCCCGGTGTTAATCAGGATTACGCCGTCCTTCATCCGCGCGATGGAATCCCGGTTGATCATGCCGTAGGTCTCGTCCGTCAGCGGGCAGTGAAGCGATATCACGTCGGACCGCGCATAGAGCGCTTCCAGCGGCACGTATTCCGCCAGCATTCGGCCCTCCTCCGTTTCTGTCCGGCTGTGGGCGACGACGTTCATGCCAAATGCCCGGGCGATTTGGGCGGTGGCGCGGCCAATGCGGCCAAAGCCCACAATGCCGAGGGTCTTTCCGGCGAGTTCGATCAGTGGGATCTCCCAGAAGCAGAAGTCGGGGCTTTTGCTCCAGCGCCCCGCGCGCACCGAGTCCGAATGCCGTCCGACGCGGTGACAGATTTCAAGCAGCAGCGCGAAGGTGAACTGCGCCACCGCCCCTGTGCCGTAGGCGGGGATGTTGGAAACGAGAACACCCTGCGCCCGCGCGGCGTCCACATCCACGACGTTGTACCCCGTGGCCAGCACACCGATGTAGCGAAGGTTTGGGCAGCTGGAAATCGTTTCCCGCGTCAGGGGCGTCTTGTTGGTAAAGACGATTTCCGCATCCCCGATCCGGGACAGAATGCCCGCCTCTGCGGTGCGGTCGTAAACGGTGAGAACCCCCATCGCCTCGAAATCCGACCAACCGAGGTCGCCGGGGTTCAGCGTGTGGCCATCCAGTATCACGATTTTTACCATAAATAATCCCTCACAATTTATGAAAATAAGTGGAAAAACGCCCCGTGCGATTGAACTCCTTCGCGAAACATTGTATAATTAGTATAGTATAACTCGGCCGAAAATAATAGCGGCGTCGGAGATTTTCCCGCGAACTTATATTAACCATTCTGACATATGATCGGCATGCCGGTTTTGCGCGTTATTTGCGCCAGCTTTCCGGTTCCGGTTCCCGGAGGATGGGAATGGAAATATATGAAGAAAGAGGTGTTTCAATGGACGATAAGAAACTTACCACATCGACCGGCGCGCCAGTCGCCAACAATCAGGATTCGCTGACGGCCGGACCGCGCGGCCCGATGCTGCTGCAAGACGTATGGTTCCTCGAGAAGATGGCGCACTTTGACCGAGAGGTCATCCCCGAACGGCGCATGCACGCCAAGGGATCCGGCGCGTTTGGCAAATTCACCGTCACCCATGACATCACGAAATACACCCGCGCGAAAATCTTTTCGGAGGTTGGAAAGGAGACGCCGGTCTTCGTGCGCTTCTCCACCGTCGCCGGCGAGCGCGGCGCGGCGGACGCCGAACGCGACATCCGCGGCTTCGCCATGAAGTTCTACACCGAGGAAGGCAATTGGGACCTCGTGGGCAACAACACGCCGGTGTTCTTCATCCGCGACGCGCACCATTTTTCCGATCTTAACCACGTCGTCAAGCGCGACCCGAAGACCAACATGCGTTCGCCCCAGAACAACTGGGACTTCTGGACGATGCTGCCCGAAGCACTGCATCAGGTGACCATCGTCATGAGTGACCGCGGCATCCCCGACGGCTACCGCCACATGCACGGCTTCGGCAGCCACACCTACAGCTTCATTTCAAAGGACAATGTGCGCCACTGGGTCAAGTTCCACTTCCGCACACACCAGGGCATCAAGAACCTGACCGACGCCGAGGCGGAGGCGATCATCGCCAAGGACCGCGAGAGCTCCCAGCGCGACCTGTTCGAAGCCATCGAGCGGGGCGACTTCCCGCGGTGGACGATGCAGATCCAGATCATGACCGAGGAACAGGCGAAGGCGCACAGAGACAACCCCTTTGACATCACCAAGGTCTGGAGCCACAAGGACTACCCGCTGATCGACGTGGGCGTTCTGGAACTCAACAGAAACCCCGAAAACTACTTCGCGGATGTCGAGCAGGCGGCGTTCAGCCCCGCCCACGTGGTGCCGGGCATCGGCCTGTCGCCCGACAAGCTCCTGCAGGGCCGCATCTTTTCCTATGGCGACGCGCACCGCTACCGGCTCGGCGTCAACAACGACCAGATCCCGGTCAACAAGCCGCTCGCGCCGGTACACAGATACCATCGGGACGGCATGATGCGCGTGGACGGCAACTACGGCGCGACGCTGGGCTATGAGCCCAACAGCTACGGTGAGTGGGCCGAGCAGCCGGACTTCTCCGAGCCGCCGCTGGACCTCTCCGGCTTCGCGGACCGGTTCAGCCCCTACACCGAGGACGACGATTGCTTCTACCAGCCGGGCGACCTGTACCGTCTGATGAGCGATGCGCAGAAGTGCGCGTTGATTGAGAACACGAAGAATGCGATCATGCCGGTCACGCCCAACATCAAATACCGGCACGCGGCCCACTGCTACCTGGCCGACCCGGACTACGGCACGCGCATCGCCGGGGCCCTCGGCCTCGATCTTGAAAAGGTACTGCCGCTGACGAAGCTGTCCCACAAGGAGCGCATGGCGGCGACCAAGGCCGGCACCTTCGAATAAGCCCGGCGCACCTGATTGGTACCGGTCGGATTCATCGTTTCCGGCGGCGCGTACGCCGCGGATACCGCCTCCAGCATGCTCTGGTGGCGGTATCCGCATATCGGGAGCGCGGCGTATGCAATCCCGAAGGGGTTACAGGCGCGCTAGTTTCGCCCGCGCGGTTGACACCCGCGCGGGCGGATGATATATTTGTGGCAAATGAATGCATCACAGGAGGGGTATCT
>JAEZTD010000059.1 GCA_023443705.1 Bacillota bacterium
GACATCGTCAACCGCCTGAACCCCAACCCCCAGGCGGGCATGATCTACTGCTCGAACCTCTGCACCGAGATCGCCCAGAACATGCGCGGGGTCGACCTGGTCAGCCGGGAGATCGTAAACGAGGACGGCGATACGCTGGTCGTCACCACCACCCGCCCCGGCGACTTCGTGGTGTGCAACCTGGCCAGCCTGTCCCTGGGCGTACTGCCGGTGGAGGACGACAATGCAATGGGCGAGGTGATCCAGGCCGCCGTTCGGGCGCTCGACAACGTGATCGACCTCAACTTCTACCCGGTGGCTTACGCCGGGATCACCAACCGGCGCTACCGCTCGATCGGCCTCGGCGTGCACGGCTACCACCACATGCTGGCAAAGCGCGGCATCGCCTGGGAGAGCGAACGGCACCTCGCCTTCGCGGACGAGGTGTTCGAGCGGATCAACTACTGGACGATCGCCGCCAGCAGCGTCCTTGCCCGGGAGAAGGGCGCGTATTCGCTCTTTGAGGGCAGCGACTGGCAGACCGGCGCCTACTTTGAAAAGCGCGGATATACATCCGAAAAATGGCGCGCGCTGGCCGCGGAGGTCTCCGCAGGCGGGCTTCGAAACGCTTATCTCGTGGCCATCGCGCCCACCAGTTCCACCAGCATTTTGGCGGGCACCACCGCCGGCGTCGACCCGGTGATGAGCCGCTACTACCTGGAGGAGAAGAAGGGCGCGATCCTGCCCCGCGTCGCGCCGGAGCTCTCGATGGCCACCCACTGGTACTACAAGAGCGCCCACACCGTGGACCAGATCTGGTCGGTCCGGGCGGCGGGGGTCAGGCAGCGGCACATCGACCAGTCCCAGAGCGTGAACCTGTACGTCACCAACGAATTCACCATGCGGCAGGTGCTGGAACTCTACCTGCTCGCCCACGCGTCGGGTGTGAAGACCGTCTATTATGTGCGCAGCAAGGCCCTCGAAGTCGAGGCCTGCGACAGTTGTGCGAACTGAAGGAGGAAACGGCATGGCGATTCTCACGAAAAAGCCCCTGTTCAACCCGGAGGGCGACAGCTCAGTCGTCGCGCGCCGCATGATCGGCGGCAACACCACCAACCTTAACGACTTCAACAACCTCAAATACACCTGGGTCAGCGACTGGTACCGGCAGGCGATGAACAACTTCTGGATCCCCGAGGAGATCAACCTGAACCCGGACATCAAGGACTACCCGAAGCTCGACCGGGCGGAGCGCACCGCCTACGACAAGATCTTGAGCTTCCTCGTATTTCTTGATTCGATCCAGACCGCCAACCTGCCCGCCGTAGGCGAGTACATCACCGCCAATGAGATCAACCTGTGCCTGACCATCCAGAGCTTTCAGGAGTGCGTACACAGCCAGAGCTACAGCTACATGCTGGACACCATCTGCAGCCCCGAGGAGCGCGACCAGATACTCTACCAGTGGCGAACCGACGAGCACCTTTTGCGCCGCAATACCTTTATCGGCGAACTGTACAACGCCTTCCGGGTAGACCGGGACGAGTTTACCTTCCTCAAGGTGCTGATCGCCAACTATATCCTCGAGGGCATCTACTTCTACAGCGGCTTCATGTTCTTCTACAACCTGGGCAGAAACGGCAAAATGCCCGGAAGCGTGCAGGAGATCCGCTACATCAACCGCGACGAGAACACCCACCTGTGGCTGTTCCGCAACATCCTGCAAGAACTGAAGGCCGAGCGGCCGGATCTGTTCACCGAGGAACGGGTGGAAATTCTCCGGGAGATGATCGCGGAGGGCGTCAGGCAGGAGATCGCCTGGGGGCGGTACGTGATCGGGGACGACGTGCAGGGACTCACCGGCGATATGGTGACCGATTACATCAAGTATCTCGGCAACCTGCGCTGCTACTCGCTGGGCTTCGCGCCGCTCTTCGAGGGTTACGACCAGGAGCCGGAGAGCATGGCCTGGGTCAGCCAGTACGCCAACGCCAACATGGTCAAGACCGACTTCTTCGAGGCCAGGAGCACCGCCTATGCAAAGTCCACCGCGATGGTGGACGACCTGTAGGAGGGGCGTTGAAAATCCGCTTCGCGTCTTTTCAACGCGTAAGAAGGGCTGCGGGAGCCTGAAATCCTGCGGGATTTCCGGGCGGCTCCCTGACAGGCGGAATTGTTTCCTCCACCAGTGTGCGCACTGGTTATGGAAACCGTTCCCGGCGCGCGGGTCGCCGGGGACGAAAGAACAGAAAGACGGGGCTTATCGACGAGTTGAGGCATCCGAATGGACCGGATGCCTCACTTGTCACCTGCTGATGTGCTTGAAGTTGCCCAGCGTCTTTGTCACGTCGGACACGCAGGCGAAGGTATCCGGAAATTCGGAGAGGATTTCCGTCATCCGCGTGATCTGGTGCTTGTTGACGATGCAGATCAGCAGCGCCTTTTTCTGGTGGGTATACCCGCCCTCGGCGCTTATGATGGTCACGCTGTGCTTGAGCTTTTCGATGAGGGCTTTTCCAATTTCCTCCGGGTGCGTGGTGACGATCTCCACCTTCAGCGCCTGCTCGCCGCCCTTTAAAATGCTGTCGCTGACCTTCGAGGTGATGAAGCTGTACAGGATCGACAGGATCACCGCTTCGATGTTGAAGTTGTACACAAAGTAGGAAATCGCGGCGACCGCCACGTTCAGCGCAAAAGTGATGCGCACCATGGAATGCTCCGGACGCTTTTTGTGTACGTAGGCGGCGATGAAGTCGGTGCCGCCGGTGCTGCCGCCCCGCCGGATCGCCGCGCCGTAAATCAGGCCGTTGATCGTGCCGGACGCCACCGGCGCCAGCAGCGTGCTGCGCCCGTCGCCGGTAAAGTAGACGAACCGGGAAACATCGACCACGCTTTGAAGGAGCAGCATCGAACCGGAGAAGGCCAGTACGAAGGTCAGCGTCTTGAGGGAGAACTGCCGCCCGACCCTGAAAAGCGCAAAGATCGCGAGCGGAAGGTTGACAATCAGCGACATGTAGCCGATGCTGAAGTGGAAGAGGTATTGCACCATCGTCGCAAGGCCGTTGACACCGGCGGGCGCGAAGGCGTTGTGCAGGATGAAAATCTGATAGTTCAGCGCCGTCAGCGCCGCGAGGCCCGTGAGGATCAGGTAATCAAGAGCGAGGCTGTGCGCGCTTTTCCTCGGCATGTCAACCGCCCTTTCGCTCGTCTTCATATGGGCATCCGGCCCTCATTGATTATGGCGCGTCCGCGCGGATGCATGCGCGGGGCGCTGCGGCATGAACACGCTGAAACACGCCTTGTCTGGGATTTCTACAACGCTGCGGCTCCCCAGGTAGCCGAGGATCAGCTCGCTGACCTCCGTAAGGATCTCTTTTTCACGGGGCAGGCCCACGTACGAATGGAAGTTGCCGGTGCCGGTGGCGCGGTAATTGTTGGTCACAAGCAGGAATTCGTCCCCGTCCGAAACGCTCCGGCCGTTTCGCTCAAGGCGCGAAACGCGGCTGCCCTCCGGGCGGGAGAGGTCAAACGCGTACTCGACGCCCATGAAGTAATCGTAGTTGTAGTGCGCCGCCTTGGGGCGCAAAAACGATTCGGCGATGGAAACATCGCCGCTTTCGCTTACATGGAAATACCGGGCGCACTGCTCCAGCGCCGCGCGAAGCGCCGCCCCGGTGATTCTTAAGACCACCAGTGTGTTGGAATAGACGTAGCTGGACACCACGTCCCGGACGGTCACATTTTCCTCAAAGCCGCGCACGTCGTTGCCCAGCGCCGTGGCGGAGATGTCCGCGCCGCTGGCCGCGAGCTGCACCATGTTGAAAAAATCCGCGATGGGGGAGCCGTGAAGCGCCATGTCCAGCTTGGCGCCCGGCTTCAGCGCCTGAGACAGGTGGCCGATGGGCGTATCCAGCCATCCGGAGAGGCCGCGGAACAGTTCCCGCTGCCACGGCTCCAGCGCCGCCGGGGTTTCGGGCGCGACCAGCCGGGAATGGAAGCGGTCTTCGTCGTCCAGCGTGACGACCGCATAAGAGATGGCGTTCGCGGGCGTCTGCACCACGTGGGTGTTGTGGTAGGTTTTGCCCGCGATGGCGGCGTGCTGATGCCCGGTGACGAGAAGGTCGAAGGGCAGTTCCTCGCACAGGCGGCAGGCGATGTTTTCGTCGGTGGCGCTCAGGAGCTTTCCGGTTTCCAGATCCTTTTCAAAGCCGCCGTGATAGATGCCGATCAGAACATCCACCTCTTCCCGAAGGGCCTGGACGCAGCGCCGCGCGGCCTCGAAGGGGTCGGAGACCACGAAGCCTTCCAGGTTCTCCGGCTTTTCCCAAAGGGTGATCCAGCTGGTCACAACGCCGACGAGCCCCACCCGAAGGCCGTTCTCCATCACCCGAACCGCGTGAGGCAGGATGGGGAGGTCGCCGGTTTCGTCGGCCACGTTGGCGCACAGACACGCGGCGTCAAGCGACTTCAAATAATCCGCGAGCGCGCGCCGACCGTAGTTGAAATCGTGGTTTCCAAGGGCCACATAGTCGCATTTCAGGCGGTTCATCGCGGCGGAGACAGGGGTGGGGATGCCCCGCTCATGGCAATAGTAGGTCAGCGGAGAGCCCTGCAGGCTGTCGCCGCCGTCGATGACGAGGGTGTTTCCATCCTTGGGGAAATTCATCGAGAAAAGCCCCATCGGGCGGGGTGTCTCATCCAGAAAGTTCGTCGGATACAGATAGCCGTGGGTGTCCGAGGTAAAGTAGACCGTAAGCTTCATTTCTTCGTTAGCCTCTCGCCAGTTTTTTGCGCGCCTTGGTGGAGACAAGCTCGATCACAAGCATCAAAATCACCATGCCGCAGAGGTACGCGCCCACCATGCTCCAGCGGCGGCTGTTGATGCACTGGATCAGCGCCGCGCCGATGCCGCCCGCGCCGACGATGCCCAGCGTGGTCGCGTCCTTGATGTTGATGTCGAAGCGGTAGATCAGCGTGGATATGAAGTTTGCGTAGAGCTGCGGCAGGATGCCGTAGCGGATCTTCTGGAAGGTGGTGCAGCCGGCGGCGTCCAGGCTTTCGAGGATCTTTATGTCCAAATCCTCGATGGCGGTAATGTACATCTTGGAGATCATGCCGATGGAGCAGACGCTCTGGGTCACCACGCCGCAAAACGCCCCCGGCCCGGTCACCCGGATCCACACAAGCGCCCAGACGAGGCTGGGAATCGTGCGGATCAGAAGGATGAACGCCCGGGAGAGGAAGGCCAGCCATTTGGGCATGATGTTCTCGCTGGCGAGGAAGCTGAAGGGCACCGCCAGAAGGCCGCCGATCAGCGTACCCAGAAGGGCGATGGCGACGGTTTCAAACAGCTGGTAGGGTACACCCTCCGGCGTCAGGTTGATGAGCAGCCGCATGTCCGGATGGGTAATCCCGTAGATGATGCCGTAGGCCACCTCGCTGCCCTTGGCGGCAAGACCCTTGAACTCAATCGCCGCGCCGGACCAGCCAAGGATGGCCGCGACCGCCAGCAGCGCCAGCGTGTACAGCCACCACCTGCGGGGCTTTTTCTCATACATCTCGTCGATGGGGTTGATCGCTCGTTGCATGGCGCCCTCCCTAGCTGAGCCTGCGGCGCAGGGCCTGGCTTAGATTTTCGATGATGAGCACCACGACGAACAGCGCGATCAGAACCGTGCCCAGCCCCTCGTAATCGCGCCAGCCGATCCGCTCGTTGATGAGGATGCCCAGGCCGCCCGCGCCGACATAGCCCAGGATCGAGGCGGCGCGGATGTTGATCTCAAACGAATACAGGCAGTGGGACAGGTACGTGGGCAGGATCTGCGGCCAGCAGGCGCTCCAGAAGGCCTGAAACTTCGACGCGCCCAGCGCCTCCATCGCCTCGAAAGCGCCCATGTCGATGGTTTCAATGCTCTCGTAGAGCATCTTGGCCACGACGCCGAAAGTGAAAACGGTAATCGCTACCGTCCCGGCAAAGGTGCCGAGCCCAAAAATCAGCGCGGAGACCGACGCGATCACGAGGGTTGGCAGCGTGCGGACGATGTTCAAAATGACCCGAAGGATAGACACCAGCGCGCCGCTTTTGACGATGTTGGCGGAGGCCATCACGGCGAACGGCAGCGAGACGAGGGAGCCGATCACCGAGCCCATCACGCTCATCTTGATGGTGTCGAGCAGCGGGGGAAGGACCTTTGGCATATAGTCCCAGTCGGGAGAAAAAACCTTCTGGAGAATTACGGTGAACTGATGCCCGCGGCGGACGATGATGGAGAGGTCGAATTTGGTAATCACCACCGAGCCCCAGACCGCGGCGATCATGATGAGCGCGAACAGCCACGCCCTCGAGCGGGGCTTTCGGACCGTTTTTCCGCCCACCGCCATCACCCGGGGCGGAAACAGCCGATCGAAAAGGGCGGGACGGGCGACCGCCGGCTGCGACAATCTTGCCATCAGGCCCGCGCCCCCTTTGCCAGCGGCGCCTTCGCGGCCTCCTCCGCCGCCGTGGGCACCGGCGCGCCGTTGTAGATGGTGTCCAGCACCGCCTGGGTTACCTCTAAGGTGGGGCCGTCAAAGACGATCTCGCCCGCGCGGATGCCGATCACCCGGTCGGCAAATTTCAGCGCCAAGTCCACATGGTGAATGTTGATGAGGATGGTGATGTTCATTTCCTTGTTGATGCGCTTGAAGTCGTTCATCACCTGGTCGGCGGTCACTGGGTCGAGCGCGGCCACCGGTTCGTCCGCCAAGATGATGGACGGGTTCTGGTTCAGCGTGCGCGCCAGCGCCACGCGCTGCTGCTGACCGCCGGAGAGCTGGTCGCAGCGGGTGTAGGCCTTGTCGAGGATGCCGACCTTGTCGAGGGCCACGAGGGCGGCCATCTCCTGTTTTTTCGTGAAGATGCCCAGAAGCACCTGGAAAAAATTCATGTCCGGCACCATCGAGGTGAGCACGTTTCGGATGGCGGTGGAGCGCGTCACCAGGTTGAAGGACTGAAAGATCATGCCGATGTGACGGCGGAAGCGGCGCAGTGCCTTGCCGCGCAGCGTCATCACGTCCACGCCGTCCACGACGACCAGCCCCTCGGTGGCGTCGATCATGCGGTTGATCGTGCGGATGAGCGTGGATTTTCCGGCCCCCGAAAGGCCGATGATCGCCACGAATTCGCCCTGATCGATCGTGAGGCTGACGCTGCTCAGCCCCCGGACGCCGTTCGGATAGGTTTTTCCGGCATGGATAAACTCAATCATAGACATGCCTCATCGCTTTGTATAGAATGGTAGCTTCCGGACCCGAACACCCACGATTTACTATACCATTCCGGCGCTGGAATGACAATATAAAACGCATGCAAGCGAAGGTAAAGGATGGCGCCACCAGTACGAATCTGGTGGCGCCATCCAAGGCATCGAAAAACCCTGCGGGTTTTTCGATGCGAAGGGGAAACCCTGCGTGCGCCTGAAATCCTCACGGATTTCCGGGCGGCGCACTGACCAAAGGTGCCGACAGCGCCACCAGAACGAATCTGGTGGCGCCATTTGCAAACTGCCCGCGAAGCGGAACGCCCGCGGGCGTCGGCGTACTACTGGACAACCTCCAGCGCCTTGCGCGCGCCTTCGTAGTCGGCGTCGGTGGCGACCGCGTAGCCGGTGTGGCTGTACACGGAGAAGATGGCCTTGCCCTCTTCGGTGCCGATGACGCTGATCAGCGCGTTCTGGATCGCGGCGATGAACTCGGGGTTGTAGACCGCCGGGTTGGCCTTGGTGATGGAGACGGTGTCGTTGTAGATGGGCGCGGTCACGCCGATGACGCTCAGCTCGTTCCAGATGGAATCGGCGCGGCCCATGCCGGCCTTGCCGGTCTCATCCTGCTGGTCGGTGGGCAGCGTCCAGGCGGCTTCGTAGTCGCGGCGGCCGTCGGCGTAGCACACGATCACGTCCACGGACTCGGCGGCGGCCTGCGCGAAGCTCTCGCCGTAGCCGCTGAGCGTGATGACGTTGGAAAGGTCGGTGAGCTTCTTGCCTTCAAAGTTGTCCATCAGCCACATGGTGGGGTAGATATAGCCGGCGGAGGAGGAGGTCTTCAGCACCGCCCAGTTGGCCTTATCCAGGTCTTCCCAGGTGAGGGCCTCGCCGGCGTTCACCTTGGCGGCCAGTTCCTTGCCG
>JAEZTD010000061.1 GCA_023443705.1 Bacillota bacterium
CATCGCCCGCGTTGACCCGCGCTCCACCGCGCGCGGCGGCGACAAGATCAAGGTCGCCTTCGACGCCAACCGCCTCCACTTCTTCGATGCGGAGACGTTCAACACCATCCTCAACCGCTGAGGAGTCCGCGTGGTGAATCGCTGAACGGCGTTATTTGTTGATTAATTTTCCGCCGCAGACGGTAAGACGATATTGTCTTATCTCTCTGCGGCGGATATACTATATATAGTGGCGTTGTGCCAGACGCGCTTCTACCAGGTTGAACAGCCTTTGCGGTTTTTCGCCCGGAAGGCGCGGGACATACCGCGTTTTTTGGCGTTATGTGAGGCACAGGAATGGAGACGCTTTCGCCCCGCCCGCTGACTGCCCAAATCCGTTCAGTCGGCGCCCGCTCCGGTTTATAATCAGAATGTCGAGGGGATCGCCCTTTTGATATTCCCCCAAACAGAGACAAAATAAAAAGTCGGTCGTACGGCAAGCCGAACGGGAGGAATAGGGATGTATCTGGACCATCGCGTCATCGCGAAGATCTCAAGCCTGCTTTCGAAAATCAGCATGAACGTCATGCTGCTGGACAACAACGGTCAGGTGATCTTGCCCGAGGACAATAACCGCGAATTCACACTGCCCGAGGTACTCAGACAGAACCCCACGGCACCTTTGGTGTATGGCGGGTTCACGCTCATCGGCACGGAGGGCACGCATCCGCTGTTTTTGTGCCTGCCCGGCGACTCTCAGGATGTGTCGAACTGCGCAATTCTTTGCGCGGAAATGATCAACATGCTGACCAAGGTGGATCTGCCGCACGCCGACCGCGAGCAGTCTCTTCGGTGCATCCTCCGCGAGGAGGTCGAAGGCGCGGAGCTGGAGTCGCTGGCCATGGAGCATACCATCCCGCTGGAGAAGAACCGCTGCGTGGTGCTTTTGCACCTGTCCCATGTGGATACTGAGACGACGCTCAACATCCTGGAAAACGTCGCTCCCGAAGCGGGCGGCGATTCGATTGTCGAGATCGACCGGCACACGGTTGTGCTCATCAAGCAAATCGAAGAGCAGGAGGATTTTGAGGAGCTGGAGCAGCTGGGCCAGGCGATTGAATCCACCTTCATTAGCGAGACCAGCTACCCGGTGCACATCGGCATCGGCGAGCCGAAGAAATCTCTGTCGCTTTTGTCCGAATCCTTCCGCGAGGCCCGCAAGGCCATCGACGTGGGGCGCGTCTACCGCCCGGACAATCACGTTTTCGTCTACAGAAAGCTGCTCCTTGAGCGCTTCCTGGTCGACATCTCCCCGGAGATGAGCCAGAAATACAACCTGCTCATGTTCAACCGCAAGACGGCGCGGCTCTTCAACGAGGAGATGCTGCACACCATCGAAAAGTTTTTCGAGAACAGCCTGAACCTCTCGGAGACCGCGCGGCAGATCTACATCCACCGCAACACACTGGTCTACCGGCTGGACAAGGTGCAGCGGATCATCGGCCTCGACCTGCGCTCCTTTGACGACGCGGTCACCTTCAAAATGATGATGCTGCTCGGCAAGACGGGCGAGCACAAGAATCGGATCTGAAGCGCATAGGATGTTCCGATCCTGATTCTTGGAGGCGTTCATGGGCAAGCGATCAATCGTTTGGCTTTCGGTACTGTGGATTGTGGTGGTGGTGGCCGGCGTTTCGTCGGCCATTACGTTGCGCATTTCCGGCGGTGTGCTGCCGAGTGCCGATCAAGAGGACGGCTCGGTGGTGGTTTCTCAGGAGGAGTACGCCCTGATCGAGCGTTACCGGAGGCTGGACGAGGTGCGCGGCATCCTCGAAACTGACTATTACAAGGCGCTGGACGAGGACAAACTGGTGTTGGGCGCGGTGCGCGGCATGCTGGAGAGCGTTGAGGACCCCTACACCTTCTACTACACCCCCGACGAAATGCAGCAGATGGCCGAGCGCAGCCAAGGCGTTTACGAGGGCGTAGGGCTTCTGCTTTCCGCTGACAAGGACGGCATGCTGGTGGTTCTGCGCATCTTTGAGGACTCTCCGGCGATCGAAGCGGGTGTCAAGCCCGGCGACGTGGTATTGGCTGTCAACGGCGAGACCGTCAGTGCCTCCGATGCCCGGACGATGGACGAAGCCATCCAGATGATTCGCGATTTCAGCGGCGACTCGCTGGAGCTGACGCTCCGGCGGGGCAAGAAGGTGCAGACCATCTCGCTGAAACCCCGCACCATCACGATGAAGCGGGTCTCCCATCAGGTGCTGCCCGGCGACATCGGCTACATCATGATCTATGAGTTCATCGGCGACGACGCCACGGGCTTCATTTCGGCGGTGAACGACCTGAAAAAGCAGAACGTCAAGGGCCTCATCATCGACGTGCGCTCGAACCCCGGCGGACTTCTGTCCGACGTGGTCAAGATCGCCGACCAGTTGCTGCCGGCAGGGCTGATCGTCTACACCCAGGACCGGAGTGGGGCGCGGGAGGAGTATTACTCCGAGGAAGGTCACTGGGACGTGCCGATGGCGGTCGTGGTCAACGGCATGTCGGCCAGCGCGTCGGAGATTCTGGCGGGCGCGCTGCAGGACTACGGCGTCGCCAAGGTCGTTGGCGCCAAGACCTATGGCAAGGGCATCGTGCAGACCATGCTGCCCTTCAGGACGGACGGCGCGGGCATGCAGCTGACCACCGCCACCTACTACACACCCAAAGGGCGCTCTATCCACGGCGTCGGCATCGAGCCGGACGTGGCGGTGGAAGCCACCGTCTCGGTGGGCGGCACCCCGAATCTTCAAAAAGACGCGCAGCTCAAGGCGGCATATGATCTTTTGACCAAGTAGCGTCGACAAAAAAGCCCGGCTTTTTTGAAAGGCCGGGTTTTTTGTCTTCGCGCGGAAGCTGCATCAGGGGCGGATGGATGGCCGTGGATTGCCGCAGGACATGCGCCCTTCCGGACAGGCGCCGTCAATCTGACAGCTGGGGCCGTACATGTCGAAAAGGGCGGGGAAGGACGAAGCGAGGGCGGAGAGCATCTTTTCCGCAAAGCACCGGATCTCCCATTGGGCCCGGTCGCAGGCGCGCAACTTCACAAAGTGCAGCAGCTCCCGGGCGTTGACCGTCATCAAAAAGGATGTCGTAAGGCCGGAGAGGGCATAATAGGACAGGTCTTCTGGAGAAAGGCCATGCTCCGCCATGGCGCGGGCCTCGGCGGCGTTCGCGTGAACGGCTTCCTCATAGATGCGACGCGCTTCGTCGTTTTCCCGGATTGACTCGGGCAGCACATAGGCGTAGCCGCCCAGTGCCGACACCGTGGGCTGGAAAATGGGCGAGAGCATCCGGTGACGCGCGAAATGGGTGACGCAGGCCAGCGATGCGCCGTCGATCTGGAATGTGTATGTCAGCGCTTCCAACTCTCGTGGACGGGAATCCGTCAGAAGATGCGCGTAATCGCCCGGCCGGAGCCTGCCCGAGAAGGCCATTGCCCGGTCGAGCAGCCCACGAGCGTCGCCAGGGGCCGCCAGAAGCGTTACGCCGGCTTCCGCGGGTGCAGGGCTGCCAACGGCGCCAGAGAGCTTTACGAGCGCTGTACGGGCGTATTTTTCGCGATCCGCGGCGAGGAAGCCGGGATATTTCAGTTCGATCTGCTCCTCAAGCTGCGCGCCAAGATCCCGAAGCTCGGTATACGCGGCGCCGCGGCCGTAGCTGAGCGAGAGTGCCATCGCCGAAAGCTCCCGAAGGTTGCAAGTGACAAAGAAATTTGACCGGAGCGAGTAGGGTAGTACGAAGCGCGCGTCCTCCCGAGGAACCAATGCCTCCAGTTTTTCGTAGGCCTCAAACAGGCGCGCCATGTGCGCCGAATAGCGCGCATTCTGCCGCACGGAGGCGGGCGTAAAGAAGCCGGCGTCCTTGAAATCCACATACCGGCGGGATTTGACGATGAACGACGCCAGGCGGAATTCAATCATGAATTGCTCCGCCAGCACCGACACGTTTTCAAAGGCAACGGAATAGACCTGGTGCTCAATCAGCGATTTGTGGCCTGAGTCCAGCACCTTTTTGACCAGCGGAAGGTTCCGATCGTCGCCTTCAGAGCGCTCAAAGACCTCCAGCGATGATCCCGGCCTGGTCGAAAGGCGCGCCGCCGCCGCGCACATCTGGAGCCCCCGGTCGGTTTCTGCGATCATTTTCACCCTAGATATGCCCGCCAAGCGATCACTCCCTTTTTATTGATATTGTACCAAACACCCGACCGGCGCGCAATGGGCAATTGCCGAAGCATGACACACACCGAGGCCGGCATGGCGAAACCTCGCGTTCCGAACACTTTGTAAAATCGCCCCTGCGCCCACCTGTTGTATTGACAGCCCTTGTCGACCACAATATAATGTATTTGAAGCATCAAGGCGGCAGTGCGCCGCTTTATTCATCCCCGGAGGCGAGTAAAATGATCGACACCATCAGGAAGCGGGACGGCCGCGAGGTACCCTTCACGCCTGTCAAGATCACAGAGGCGATCATCAAGGCGTTTCAGGCCAGCGGCAGCGCAAAAACCGAAAAGACCGCACAGGAACTGACGATGCAGGTCGTCGCCGAGCTGGAGTCCAGCGAGAACATCGGCGTCCCCACCGTTGAGGAAGTGCAGGACATGGTGGAGCGCGTTCTGATTGAGAACGGCTTCGTCCGCACTGCCAAGAGCTACATCCTGTACCGGGCGGAGCGCTCCCGCGTGCGCGAAATGAACACGCGCCTGATGCGTATCTATGACGACATCACCTTTAAGCCCGCGCAGGATTCCGACATCAAGCGCGAAAACGCCAACATCAACGGCGATACCGCGATGGGTGCGATGCTCAAGTACGGCACCGAGGGCGCGAAGCAGTTCAACACCCTGTTCGTGTTGAAGCCCGCGCACTCCGCTGCCCATACCCAGGGCGACATCCACATCCACGACATGGACTTTCTGACGCTGACCACCACATGCTGTCAGATCGACCTCATCAAGCTGTTCACCGGCGGCTTCTCCACCGGCCACGGCGTACTTCGCGAGCCAAACGACATCTACTCCTACTCCGCCCTCGCCTGCATCGCGATTCAGGCCAACCAGAACGACCAGCACGGCGGACAGTCGGTGGTCAACTTTGACTATTCGATGGCTGAAGGCGTCAAAAAGACGTTCCGCAAGCGTTACCGCGACAATATGGTGCGGGCGCTGGAGCTGACCACGAACGCTTCAGAGGCGCAAGCCTTCGTCCGCGCGTACTTTGACGAGCTGAAGGCCCGAAACCTCATGCCCACGCTGGTTGAAAACCCGGAATTTACAGCGGCCGAGTACGAGGTCCTTTCCGAAAAGGGCATGAGCGACGAGGACATCCGGCGGGTGCAGGCGTTCTCCCAGCAGAAGGCATTTGAGGAGACCGATCGCGCCACCTTCCAGGCGATGGAGGCGCTGATCCACAACCTCAACACCATGAATTCCCGCGCAGGCGCGCAGGTGCCCTTCTCGTCCATCAACTATGGTATGGACACCTCACCCGAAGGGCGTCTGGTGATGCGAAACCTCCTGTACTCTACCGAGGAAGGACTCGGCGGCGGCGAAACGCCGATCTTCCCTATCCAGATCTTCCGTGTCAAGGAAGGCGTGAACTTCAACCCCGGCGACCCCAACTACGACCTCTTCAAGCTGGCCTGCCGCGTTTCGGCCAAGCGGCTGTTCCCGAATTTTTCCTTCCAGGACGCGCCCTTTAACCTTCAGTACTACGTGCCCGGAAGACCCGAAACCGAAATCTCCTACATGGGCTGCCGTACCCGCGTAATCGGCAACGTCTTTGACAAGAGCAAGGAGATTTCCAACGGTCGGGGCAACCTGAGCTTTACCTCGATCAACCTGCCGCGCCTCGCCATCAAGGCCAACCACAACGTGGAGCAGTTCTTCTCCGAGCTTGACCGGACGATCGATCTCGTGGTTGAGCAGCTGATTGAGCGCTTTGAAATCCAGGCCGGGAAAAAGGTGCGCAATTTCCCGTTCCTGATGGGCCAGGGCGTGTGGCTTGACAGCGAAAAGTTGGAATGGAACGATGAAATTCGCGAGGTTCTGAAGCACGGTACGCTGTCGATCGGCTTCATCGGCCTTGCCGAAACCCTGAAGGCGCTGATCGGGCAGCATCACGGCGAGAGCCAGCAGGCGCAGAACTTGGGCCTTGAGATCATCGGCCACATGCGCACCCGCTGCGACGAATACAGCCAGAAGACCGGCATGAACGTCACCCTCCTCGCCACGCCCGCTGAAGGCCTTTCCGGCCGCTTTGTGCGGCTGGACCGCGAGCGCTACGGCGTGATCGAGGGCGTTACCGACCGGGATTACTACACCAACAGCTTCCACATCCCGGTCTATTTCCCGATCGGCGCGGTGGAGAAGATCCAGCTGGAAGCCCCCTACCACGCGATGACCAACGCCGGGCACATCTCCTATGTGGAACTGGACGGCGACACCGCCCAAAACCTCGAGGCCTTTGAGAAGATCGTCCGGCTCATGAAGGAGAGCGGGATGGGATACGGCTCGATCAACCACCCAGTCGACCGCGATCCGATCTGCGGCTACAACGGCGTCATCGGCGATACCTGCCCCATGTGCGGCCGCTCCGAGGAAGCGCACAAATTCGAGCGCATTCGCCGCATCACCGGGTATCTGGTGGGCACGCTGGACC
>JAEZTD010000075.1 GCA_023443705.1 Bacillota bacterium
GTTTCGTTCCATGTGAATACCCCCCTTGACAATCCATTGGAATGTGCCTATGATTATAGCGCTATCTGGCACCATGTAAATGGTCAGTTTTTGCATATTTAAGGGGGTCAGTTATGGCCGACCTGACGCTGACGCTGGACTACCAGTCAAAGACCTCGCTATACGAGCAGCTCTGTGCCCATGTGATCGGAGAGATCCGCGCCGGAAGGCTGCGGGAGGGCGAAAAGCTGCCCTCGAAGCGCGCGCTGTGCGAGCGCCTGCAGATCAGCCGCTCGACGGCGGAGTCGGCCTATGAGATCCTGACGGCGGAAGGATATGTGGAAGCGAGGCCGAAGAGCGGCTACTACGTCCGGCCGATGCTGGTACTGGAGGCCGCCCCCGGACTCGCGGCCCGAGGGCAAAGGCCCGCTGTATCGGAACCCGAGCGCGTCAAGTACGACTTCGCCACCGGCGACGTGGACACCTCGGCCTTCCCCTACGCCTCCTGGGCGCGGATCAACCGGGAGGTGGTGGAGACGATGCCCCACCTTTTGGCGCTGGGCGATGCCCGGGGAGACCGGGAACTCCGGGAAGTGCTGGCGGATTTTTTGCGCCAGTACCGGGGCGTCGTCTGCGAGCCGGACCGCATCGTCCTGGGAGCGGGCGGCGAATACCTGATGGACGTGCTGATGCGGCTTCTGGGTAAAGGCACGGCTTTCGCATTGGAGGACCCGGGTTACGGCGGCGCGTACCGGGCGGTACGGGCGGCAGGCCATCCCTTTGTGGCGGTGCCGCTGGACGCGGAGGGGATGGATGCGGCCATCCTTGAAGCCTCCCCCGCCAACGCGGCCTTCATCACGCCTTCGCACCAGTTCCCGACCGGCGTCACCATGCCTGCCGGACGGCGGGCCCGCCTCCTCCGCTGGGCGCAGGCCGCGCCGGAACGATACCTGATTGAGGACGACTACGACAGCGAGTTCCGCCACACCACCCGGCCCATCCCCGCGATGCAGGGCATGGACGGGGAAAGGGTTGTGTATCTAGGTACCTTCAGCCGCACGATCGCGCCGTCGATCCGCGCTTCTTACATGGTGCTGCCGGAAAAGCTGATGGAGGCCTACCGCGCAGGCTTCGGCCCCTCGTCCTCCACCCTCTCCCGCTTCGAGCAGCAGACCCTGCGGCTCTTCATCGAGCGAGGGCTGTACACCCGGCACCTCAGAAGGGTGGGCAGTCTCTACCGCAGGCGTCGAAACCTGCTGCTCGGCCTCTTCTCGCCCTTTCCCTGCGTCCGGTTCTCGGGCGACGACGCGGGGCTGCACCTTCTCCTGACGGTGGATTCGATGCCGGAGCAGGCGCTGGTGGAAAAAGCCCGGGCGGCCCACATCCGGGTGCGAGGCCTCAGCGAATACGCGTTTCAGGCGCAGGTTCCACCGGGCACGCTGGTGATGGGCTACGCAGGCCTCGAGGAAGCCGCGCTCAAAGAAGCAGCGGCGGCGCTCATAACGGCGTGGGAACTGGACGGGAGCAGTCATCAGTAACTGTGCAGAAACCGCGGACGCTAAATTTACGCCGGGAGGAATCTATATGGTGACGAAGGTCCTAGGGCTCGCGCTGGACTGCCGGGATGCGGATGCACTGGCGGATTTCTACGAGCGGATGCTCGGCTGGAAGAAGACCCTCTCAGGTGGCGGATGGGCTGGGATCCATACGCCACAAGGGTTTGTCCTGGCTTTTCAGACGGTAGAGGAATACGCACCACCCGAATGGCCGTGGCGGGATGGCGCCCAACAGCAGATGGCGCACATCGATTTCCAAGTTGTCGACCTTGAGTCTGCTGTCGCGCACGCATGCTCCTGCGGGGCTACGAAGGCACCGGAGCAGTTTTTCGAGACATCGACCGTGCTGTTCGACCCGGAGGGACACCCCTTCTGCCTATCCACATCAGCGGAATGAGGTACGCGGATTTTCCGATCGCAGCGCTCTGTATCTCGTACCAACTTTTGTCTGATTCTACGAGCAGCCGCCCCGATGACCATCCCCTTCCCCGTCATTGACGCCGCGCAGCACAATCTGATATACTGCATTCGCCGCACACGGGAAGCGGGATTTGGAGGAAACATCATGCGCATACACATCATCGCCTGCCGGGTGTTCAGCCGGGAGATCAGCTATTTCGCGGCGCTCAGCCCCCACACGGTGGACGTCACCTGGCTGCCCCAGGGGCTGCACGACACCCCGGACGAGCTTCGGCGGATGCTCCGGGAGGCCATCGATTCTGTTTACGACCAGATCGAGAAGAACCTTCTCAAGCATCGGCCGGACTACATCGTGCTGGGCTACGGCCTTTGCTCAAACGGCGTGGTGGGGCTATCGTCCAGGGACATCCCGCTGGTCGTCCCCCGCACCGACGACTGCATTGCGCTGTTCCTCGGCTCCCAGAAGCGCTACCTGCAGCTGTTTGAGCGCATGAACGGCACCTACTGGCTCAACAACGGCTGGATCGAAGCCTCTGGTACCCTCGTGCAGCAGCAAGAGACCCAGGCCCAGCGCTGGCAGAAGTACGCCGAGAAATACGGCGAGGACAACGCGGACTTTTTGATCGAGCAGGAGGGTTCCTGGGTCGCACATTACAACACCTGCGCTTTCATCCACTCCGACGTATATGAGTCCGGCGAATTTCTGGAGACAGCCATGCGCGTAGCCCGGGAAAACAACTGGGGCTTTGAGGCGTTACAAGGCGACGCGCGGATGATCCGGGCGATGACAAGCGGCGATTGGAACGACGAAGATTTCCTGATCGTCCATCCGGGTCAGCGGGTCGCCGCCGATTATTCCGGCAAAAAAGTCCGGTCTGAAACGATTGTGTAAGTTTTTTGTGGGTTCACGCTTCGGATACGCTTCCGTAACATATGAATGGTAGAATAAATCCATTCGCGTGTTGGGAGGTTCTTTTACCCATGAAGCGTCTTGTCGCGTTGCTCATTACCCTGTCGCTCCTGATTGCTTCCATGCCTGCCCTGGCCGATGCAGCAATTCGGGAGGGAGACAAGGGCGACGAGGTCACGAAACTACAGGAACGCCTGATTGAGCTCGGCTTCATGACCGCCAAGGCAGACGGCATCTACGGCGGCAAGACCGCCGCCGCGGTCAAGTCTTTTCACGCGCTTCTCCTCAAGCGAGCGGGTGGCAGCGCCGCCAATGCGTCCGGCCGCTCGATTAGCCCGGAGGATCTTCAAATCCTGTATGATGAGGCGTTCAGCTTCTATACCGCCGATCTTAAAAACGGCGACAAGGGCGACGAGGTCAAGCGCCTCCAGAGCGCTCTCGTCCGCCTCAACTATCTGGACGATACGGCCGACGGCTTCTTTGGGGATTACACCCAGGCGGCGGTCGAACTGTTTCAGGCGCTTAACAGCCTGCCCGTAACCGGCGTGGCCGACCAGGCGACGCAGGACCTTGCTGCGTCCGGCGGCGTGGCATCCCCCCACCCGGCCTACAAGGTCGTCAAAAAGGGCGACAAGGGCTTAAGTGTGCGCGCAATGCAGAAGATGCTGGTGCGGCTGGGGCTGATGGAGGCCCCGGAGGACGGCTACTTCGGCAGCGACACCGTAAACGCGCTCTCCCTCTTTCAGGATTATCTGGCCGCACACGGAGATTCCTTCGTCATCGAGGACGCCTCGGTCGCGACCATTGAACTGCAGCAAAAGCTGCAGGAGGACATTCCCGTCTTCGTCCAAACGCTCTCCGTCGGCTCAAAGAAGGCCACAGAGGTTCGCCGCGTGCAGCGCCGCCTGAACGCGCTGGGCTTCATCGGCCGCAGAACCATCGACGGCAAGTACGGCAGCGGTGTCAAAGATGCCGTCGCCCTGTTCCAGACCAACAACGGCCTTCCCGCCACCGGCGAGGCCGACGAGGCGACCCAACGCCTGCTGTTCTCCGAAAACCCGGTGGGCATGCTGTCCAAGTACCGCCTGAACGTCAGCATTGACGACCAACGCGTCTACGTGTACGAGCTGGGTGAGGATAAGGCCTATACCCTCATCGATACGTTCATCTGCTCTACAGGCCTCGGCGAGTCCACCCCCCGCGGCGTGTTCAACACCATGGCGGGCCCGCGCCCCTGGCATTACTTCAAGGAGTTCTCCATCTGGGCGCGCTACGCCTACTCGATCGAAGGCGACATCCTCTTCCACTCTGTCCTGTACAAGAACAAGGGCGGTTCGCCTACCTGGGCATCCGTCAACGCACTGGGGCGCAAAGCCTCCCATGGCTGCATCCGGCTGAAGGTCGAGGATGCCAAGTGGATTTACGATAACTGCGACCGCGGCACCATCGTCACCATCTACTGACACAGCCAAAACCAATAAACCCCAAAGGGCATTTACTC
>JAEZTD010000180.1 GCA_023443705.1 Bacillota bacterium
GTGCGCCTGAAATCCTCACGGATTTCCGAGCGGCGCACTGACCCAAGGTATAGATAGCGCCACCAATATGCGTACTGGTGGCGCTATCCCGTTCCCGGCGTACACGCCGCCGGGAACGATTGAAACCACTACGGAGACTTTGTTGATGGTCTGAGGCGGGCGTTGGCCCGTCTTTAGTTTTTTTGCAGGAAATATGGCGAAAATAACGGATTCAATGGAATGTTCATAATGGATTGACGCCCCACAGCCGTCATGCTATGATAATCCGGTCAATAACCGGTGATTTTTCTGTATGATTTGATTAATGTGTTTTATTGACCGGTGTTTGATCCATAAATCTTGAAACAAAAGGTGGTTTGTATGAAACAGATTCCGCGCCCGGAACACCCCCGCCCAGATTTTTTCAGGCCCGACTGGATGAACCTGAACGGCGAGTGGCAGTTTGCCTTTGATGAAAAGGATCAGGGGCTTACAGAAAACTGGCAGGCGCCGGGCAAAGCGCTTCCGCTGTCGATTACGGTGCCTTTCGCCCATCAGACGCCCGCCAGCGGGCTGAACGACCAGCGCATCTGCAGCGTTCTCTGGTACAAGCGCGCGTTCCCGCTGCCCGAAACCATGAAGGGCCGCCGGGTGCTTCTGCGCTTCGGCGCGGTGGACTTCCGCTGTCAGGTGTACGTAAACGGCGCTTTGGCGGGCGGGCACGAGGACGGCTATACCCCCTTCGCTGTGGATGTGACGCGCTTTCTGAAAGATGGCGAAAACGAACTCTGCGTGCGCGTCGAGGACGCGCCGGACTGCACCCAGCCCCGGGGCAAGCAGTACTGGAAAGAGGGCTGGATGGGCTGCTGGTACACGCCCACCTCCGGCATCTGGCAGACGGTGTACCTGGAGGCGGTGGGCGACAACTACATGCTCCGCGCCCACATCACCCCCGACGTCGACACCGGCCACGCGATTTTCCGGCTGACGCTGAAGGACATGCCTTTGAAGCCCCTCATGGCGGAGATTATTGTATCGTTCCAGGGCGAGGAAGTGCGAAGGGCGGTCGTCTCCGTCGCCCAGCGGCTGACGGAAATCTCCCTTTCGATGGTCGAGGGCCACCTCATCCCCGGCTTCCACTACTGGTCGCCGAAGGAGCCGAACCTCTACGACGTCACCATCCGCATGCTGGACGGCGCGGCCGAGATCGACCAGGTCTCCACTTATTTTGGCATGCGCAAGGTGGCCGTGAAGGAAGGAAGGGTGCTCCTCAACAACCAGCCCCTCTACCAGCGGCTGGTGCTGGACCAGGGCTACTGGCCCGAAAGCCACCTGACCCCGCCCTCCGACGACGCCATCCGAGCCGATCTCGAATGGACGAAGAAGCTGGGTTACAACGGCGCGCGCAAGCACCAGAAGCTCGAGGACCCGAGGTACTACTACTGGGCGGACAAGTTGGGCGTCCTCATCTGGGGCGAGGTGCCCAGCACCTACGAATTCACCGATGAGTCGGTGAACAACCTCTCCGCCACCCTCGCGGGGTTCATCGACCGGGACTACAACCACCCGTCCATCATCTGCTGGGTGCCCCTCAACGAAAGCTGGGGCGTGACCCGCATCTACAAGGACGCCCGCATGCAGGCCGCGGCGCGCCTCCTCTACCACAAGGCCAAGGCGCTGGACGGCACCCGGCTGGTCTCCGTCAACGACGGCTGGGAGCAGCTTGAGACCGACATCTTCGCGCTGCACGACTACGCGGACACCGCCGAGAAGATCGCGCGGCACTTCCGCGACCGGGACGAGACCTCACGCACCTCCAACGACTGGCGCATGGCCTCGTGCGAGGGCTTTACCCCCACCGGCAAGGAGGCCTTCATGGTCACCGAGTACGGCGGCATCGCCTTCGAGGATGGTGACGACGAGAACACCTGGGGCTATCACGACAAGGTGCGCGGCGATGAGGCCTTCTTCGCCCGCTACCAGGCCGTGACCGACGCGGTGTGCGCCATCGACTACTGCCAGGGCTACTGCTACACCCAGCTGACCGACGTGCAGCAGGAGACCAACGGCATCCTGACCCCGGACAGAAAGCCCAAGGTGGATGCGGAGCGCTTCCGCGCGCTGACCCGGAACCCCGCGGGCCGGTAAGCCCGCCCCTCTGTGTGGTACTCCCCCGGCAACGGGGTTTGAAGACCTAAATCCGCCCGCCCTACACCTTAGTCAACTACCGGAGCGTCCTCGGCAGCAGCGCGCTGCCCAGGCGGGTGTTCAACAGCTTCTTCGTGGCGGCGGTGGTGACGGTGGGCATGGTCGTACTGTGTACGATGGCCGCCTACGCGCTGGCGAAGCAGAATTTTCGCGGCAAGAGCGCCTGGTACATCTACTTCCTCCTGGGGCTGATGGTGCCCGGCGAGGCCACGATCGTGCCGCTCTTCGTGATGTCGAACGGCCTGAACCTTCTGGATACGTACCTGGGGCTGATCCTGCCCGCCCTCGCCAGTTCCATGAGCATCATCATGCGCAGCTTCTTCATGGGGATTCCGGGGGGACTGATCGAGTCCGCCACCATCGACGGCGCGAACGAGTTCAGCATCTTCAAAAACGTGATCCTGCCCCTCGGGCGCACCGTAATGGTGACGGTGGCTATCTTCACCTTCATCGGCAACTGGAACAGCTACTTGTGGCCGTACCTGTGCGCGATGAACGAGGACATGTTCACGCTGCCGGTGGGCATCCCCACCTTCATCAAGCAGCACACCGTGAACATGACGCTGCCGATGACGGTCAATACCATGGCGTCGGTGCCGATCCTCCTGTTCTTTGTGATCTTTGAAAAGCAGATCGTCAAGGGCATCTCGCTCAGCGGCATCAAGGGGTAACCATCAGGGTTCCGCTCCTGTGTTTTTACGCCACCAGTGCGCTGGTGGCGTAAAACCTTTTTGGCGTACAAGCCGCCGGGACGTTTGGAGGGTGCGGGCCCTTTTGCGCGGATTTCCCCCGCTGATGCAAGAATATTTGTTGACGGGGGATAACCTTCCTACATACTCTGAATTGGGCATGTTGATGCCCGAATAACAATATGGAGGTTTTCCCATGTCTTCACGCTTTGACTGCGAGACGCAGAGACACGTCCACGAGATATTGGGCAGCGTTGAGGTGGCTGAGGTCGAAAGCGACCCGCATAACCACCGATTTGCGCTCGTGTCTGGACAGGCGGTTTCTATCGGAAACGACGACCACGCCCATGATGTGACCTTCAGGACGGATTTCTATGAGGATCACTTCCACGAATTCTGCGGCAGGACCGGTGGGATGATTCCGGTCGGCGACCGGCATGTACACTTCCTCGAATCCGTAACCAAGGAGAGCGAGGGGCATATGCACGAATTCAGACTCGGGACGATGCTCAATGACCCGATCGGAGACTAGCTCCGACCCATGAGGCGCGTTGCATGGGCCCAAGAACGCCCATGCTGACGTAAAAGGAATGCATCCCGCCGTCTTGCGGGACGGCTGGTCCCCCACATGGGCGACACGGTCAGGGACGAGGGCAGCCGGCGGTGTGCAAACTAAAAACCGCTCCCCGTTCGCGCCGCGGGAAGCGGTCAGACCATCAACAAAGTCCCCCGAGGATTTCAATCGTGCCCGGCGGCGCTGTCCTGTGCCTTCGGGTTCCCGCGCCCGGATGTCAGTCTTCCTCGGCGCTGTCGTCCTTGGGCACGATGATGTTGAGCAGGAACGACACCAGGAAGGACAGGACAATTGGCGAATTGCCGATGATGTTCTGCACCTCCGTCGGGAAGAACTGCATCGATTTCGACACGGTGCTGATGCCCACGCCCAGCGCCAGCGCAATGCCCACGATCATTTTGTTTCGGTAGTTGAGCGGCTGCTGGGTGATCAGCTGGATACCGGACATGGTGATCGCCGCGAACACGGTGATCGTCGCGCCGCCCAGGACCGGGTAGGGGATGGTGGTCATGATCGCGCCGAACTTCGGGCAAAGCCCCGCCGCGATGATGATGATGCCGACGATCGCAAACACGCGCTTTGCGATGACCTTGGTGGTGACGATCAGGCCGACGTTCTGGCTGTAGGGGTCGGTGGGCAGGCCGCCCATCACCGAGCCCAGCATGCCGCAGATGCCCTGGCCCATGATCGCGCCGCCGATCTCCTTGTCCGTGGCCTCGCGGCCAAAGCCGCCGATGGCGGTGGAGGACACGTCGCCGATGGTCTGCACCGCCTGCACGACGTACATCAGCGTCATGGCGATGATGGCCGAGGGCTCGAACTCAAGCCCCCACTTGAAGAATTGGGGCAGCGCCACCCAGGAGGTGGACGCCACGTTGTCAAAACTGATCATGCCGCCCCAGAGGAGGGCGATCACATAGCCCGACGCGATGCCCACCAGCATGCCGGACACCTTCAAGGTCTTCTTGCCGAAGAAGTTGCAGGCCAGCGTGACGATGAGTACGATCATCGCGACGGCCCAGTACTTGGGAAGGCCGAAGCTGTCCCCTGCGCCGCTGCCGCCCGCCATGTAGGTGACGGCCGTCGAGTACAGCGAAAGGCCGATGCTTAAAACCACCGTGCCGCTGACGATGGGCGGGAAGAACTTTCGGATCTTGCCGATGCCTGCGCCGATGAAGATGGAGAGGAACGCCGCCACCAGCTGCGCGCCGAAAATCGCGCTGATGCCGTAGTTTACGCCGATGGCCGTCAGGATGGGCATGTAGGCGAAGGCGACGCCCATGACGTTGGGCAGCCCCATGCCAAATTTCCACACCGGAAACAGCTGAAGGAGCGTCGTAACGCCGCCGATCACCATCGCGGCCTGCATCAGGAGGATCTTGTCGCCCTCCGGCAGCCCCAGAAGCTGCGCGATCAAAATCGGCGGCGTGATGTTGCCCACCAGCATCGCCAAAACATGCTGCAGCGCCTGCGGAACCGCCAGCCGGAGGCTGGGCTTGCCGTTCAGCTGAAACAGCGCCCTGTCCGCGCCTTCACCCTGTCCGTTGGTCATGAGAAATCTTCCTTTCGCCGGGCGTATGCCGCCCCATATTGCAGCTCAAAGAGCCAAAAAACCGGACGATTGCCGGGGCCACGGTCATTATAGCATGTGCAAATACCCAATGCAACAAGGGATTATATATTTATTTGATTAATTCAAATTATTTTGCCATTGGTTGGAAAGCCAATTTTTTCCGAATTAACTTGACGGGGGCCGGTCGCGCTGGTATCCTAAAATTGAACGATGTTCAATTCCGGGAGGTGCGTCTGTGAAATCGGATGAAACCCGCGCGCGGATACGCGGCGCGGCAACGCAGTTGATCGGCGAGACGGCGGGCGACGTGGACCGGCTGTCTGTCCGCGCCATCGCGGAGCGGGCGGGCGTGGGCGTGGGGCTGGTCAACCACTACTTCGGGTCAAAGGAGAACCTTGTGGAGGTTTGTGTCGAGGCGGTCATCGCCGGCGTGATCGGTGCGTTCCGCCCGGACGTGTCGGGGTGCGGGACGCCCGCCGAGGAGGCGGCGCGGGTGGCCCGGCTGGTGATGGACTTTCTGATGGACAACCGCGAAATCTCGCGGATCTCCATCCTGTCCGACATGAAACGCCCAAAGGCCATGGACAACACGATGCGGACGGTCCTGGGCCTCGGGCGGCGGCTCTCCGGCGGGGAGATGACCGCCGCGCAGAAGGAAAAGGCCTTTGCGGTCGTCGCCGCGATGCAGAGCGCGTTTCTGCGCAGGGACGTATTAAAGGAAAGCCTTGGCGTCGACTTTTACGACAAGGCGCAGCGCGACGCGTATCTGGGGCGGCTGATCGAGGGGGTGCTTTCATGAATTACCTGGTTATAAACGGCGGAGCGAACAAAGGCGGCAACACCTGGCGGCTCTTCGAGGCGGCAAAGGCTCGGATCCTTCTGGAGGACGCCTCGGCCTCGTTCCGGGAGATTCACCTGATCGACGAAGACTTGCCCTTCTGCCGGGGCTGCAGCGCCTGCTTCCGGTTGGGGCGTGACAAGTGCCCTCACCGGGCGGTCACGCTGGAGCTGATCCGGGCGATCGACGGGGCGGACGGCGTCGTCGTACTGTGCCCCGCCTACAACATGTGCGAGACGGCGCTTCTCAAAAACCTGTTCGACCACCTGTCGTTCATGCTGCACCGGCCCCATTTTTTTACGGGCAAGGCGCTGATCCTCACCACCGCGGGCGGCGTGGGCGCGAAGGCGGCAGCGAAGCGCATCGCGTCGTTTCTGAAGGGGATCGGCTTCAACAGCTGCCAAATGTTCCCGGTGGCCGCCATGAGCTGGAACGACTACCGGGTTTCCGATAAAACACGGGAGCGACTTGCAAAAACCGTCCGCGCCTTCCGGCGGGACGTTTCCTCGCCCCGGCTGAAGAGCCCCTCCGCGCTGGTGATGATCCCCTACAACCTGTTTCGGGGCATGGCGCCCCACTACGCGAAGGGGACGGCCTTTGAAACCGAGGACGGCGTTCACTGGCTGGACGAGGAGAGAAGGCGCGGCGTGTACGACCGAAGCGTCCCGGTGCCCTTTTACAAAAAGCCGGTGGGGCATTTCTTCTATCTGCTTGGACGGATTGCCGGCGGGCGTATGGCGGTGACGTATAGAAAGTAAGCTTCATTTCTTCCTGGAGGTTTGAATCGAAACCACCGCCGCGAAGACGACGAGGACCGCCGCGATCTGAAGCGCTGTGAACGACCGCCCGAAGGCGAGAAAGTCCATCAGCGCAATCTCGATCAGGAGAAGGTTGTTGATGCCGCTCATCTCAAACGCCGTCAGGTGCGCCTGGCTCTTTGTCCACAGATAGAAGCCCAGCGCGCCGCTGACGCCGCTCAAATATACGAGGATCAGCACGAGCCGCCCGGTGACGACCGGAACCCCCTCCAGCGCGAGCCCCGCCGCCAGCAGCACCGCCGCGCCGACCAGCATCGGCCGGGCGCCCAGCGCCCCGGCCTCAATTTTGCGCGTGGTCAGGAGGCGGCGGTTGATCGTCATGTTGAGCGCGTAGCCCACCGAGGACAGGAGCATGAACAGGAGCCCCGCCGCCGAAAACGCGCCTGTGCCCCAGGGGTAATAGTACATTGAAATGCCCGCGAACAGGAGCAGCATCTTGGCGAAATCCCAGTTCGTCTGGTTTTCCCGAAGCCACAGCCGGTCCGCCAGCATCACCATCGCCGTGTTACCCACGCTCAAAAACAGCGAGGACTGCGTGGGCGTCAGGTAGCTTTGCCCCACGTATTGAAGCCCTTGGGCGACCGCGTACCCGAGAATGCCGAGGAGCGCGATCAGGAAGGGGGAGACGGCTGTGCCGCCCGCCTTCCTTCCGCCCTTTCCGAGGAGGAACAGGATGAGCGAAGCGATGAGGTACCGAAGCCCGGACAGGGTCAGCGGCCCGATGCCCTCCTGAAACGCCAGCTTATTCAGGATGTAGGAGCCCGACCACAAAAACGTGGTGACGACCGCCGTTAAAAGAGCCCTGCGCCGCATGGACACCCTCCTTACTGGTTATACACCCGAAACCGGATATCAATCAGCTATCGCCATTTGTCCAGAAGTATCTTCTGTTCTGAGAAAATCCAGGAAGGCGCAGCATCAACATGCTGTGCTATTGTTGACAAAGACTCGTTAGTCAGTCTGCTGACAGTATAAATATTCTTGCACTGATCCTGATCCCCGAGCGTTTTTTTAATGAATGTGTTGCTGTACTGAGTAGGCGTGTAGGATTTCCCGCATATTTTCTTTGATAGAACACTGAGCCGATAGTTCAGTGCGGTTTCGTCGACATCAAAAATTCTTCTGCTCCGTTTAATTCCACTTTCTGAAAAGTAAACGGTTAAAAGGCGATGCAATTCTTTTTTGATGGGAATATCGTGGTCAACGCCATTCAACCTAAAAACCCACATATCGTCGCTGATTTGATCATATGATAGTCCGGATATATATTTACGCCCGAGTCCAGTATAGAAGAACAGCGCAAGCAACAATCTGTTTTCAAGCAAAACATTTTGTCCAGATTTTCCGGATATATAATCAACAATCTTTTTGGCATGTTCTTCTTCTATATACTCGATTCTGCTTCTCTTTTGCGTATACTTATTCACTTTTATATAAAAAGGCTGAGTTACTCCTTTTTTCGATGCGAAGTCAAAGAATAATTTCAGCGCCATATAATAATTTACTTTTTCATTGTGCTTACATGTCATCGACTTCAGAAAGTTATTGACTTCGACTTCCGTTATAGCGGAAAGAGGCCTATCGAAATGTTCCTCCTGTGATAAGTACTCTTCAAAAAACTTCCTGATCCTATATGAGTAAAACTTCTTCCAAGATGTAGCGCTTACCGTCTTCTCGAGTTCATCCATCAGTTGGTAAACTACCTGAATATGGCAGTAGTTAGCGCCCATAGCCGCACCTCTTTTCACAAAATGATGCTTTCATTATAGGCCTGCGTGATTTACCTGTCAATAGCAAAATAGAAACAAATCCAAAATGTTTTCCGTGGCGAGTAAATATGCCGCAGGCAGCGCTTGTACTAACAACAAAGCCCCCGCGTTGTCGCGAGAGCTTTTGCCTTGTCCACCGGGTTTGTCAGCTCCAGATCAGCCAGATGGCGACATACCCGGTCATGACCGCCGTCAGCGTGAAGGGGATGCTGATCTTCATGAACGCCCAGGTGCTGGCCTCGTACCCGTTCTTGCGGAGGATGCCCAGCGCCGTGATGTTGGCGGAGGCGCCGATCGGCGTGAGGTTGCCGCCCAGCGTCGCGCCGGACAGAAGCCCGAAGAAGAGGATCGTCGGGTCGACGCCCATGAGGCTTGCGATGCCCGCCGTGACCGGCAGCATGGTCGCGATGTAGGGGATGTTGTCGATGAACGCGGAGAACAGTACCGACGCCCAGACGAGCAGCGAGTAGATCGCAAACAGGTTGTTGCCGCTGATCCGGACGAAGAGTTTTGCGATCTCATCCACCACGCCCGCCTCGGTGATGCCCGCGATCACGATGAACAGGCCCGCCAGCAGCATGAGCGTGAAGTAGTCAATCTCTTTGAGCGTGCGCGTAAAAGTATCCTTGAGGTTCATCGTCCGGAGGGATTCGCGGATCAGCCCGATAAAGAGCAGCGCCATGCAGATCAGGCCGTTTGTGGTGGCGGGCTTGTTCGGGATGAACGACGCGAGGATGAGCAGGAGCACCGTCCCGACGAGCAGGAACGTGGGGAAGTAATCCTCGACGACCGTACGGTCTTCAAGCTGCACCTTCTGGTTGTCCTTGCGGAAGACGATCAAAAGCACGACGGCGGACAGGAGCGCCCCGAGCTGCACCACCCAGAACATGCCGATGCGTCCCTTGTATACGAAGAAGTCCAAAAAGTCCATCCCCGCGTAGCCGCCCAGAAGGATGGAGGTCGTATCGCCCACCAGCGTCGCCGCGCCCTGCAGGTTCGACGAGATGGCGATGGCGATGATGCCCGGCACCGGCGAGATGTTCAGCTTCTTCGCCACCACCAGCGCGACCGGCGCGACCATCAAAACCGTCGCGACATTGTCCACAAACGCCGAGATGATCCCGGCGAACAGCGCCAGCGAGACGATGACCCACTTGACGTTGGGCATCCGGTGGATGATGAGGTCCGCCAGAAGCGAGGGCATCTTTGATTCGATGAACAGGTAGACGATGCCCATCGTGCCCGCGATCATCATGATGACGTTCCAGTCCACCGAAGACGTGATTTTGCTTACGGGGAGGATTCCGAGAACCACATACAGCGCCGCAGAGCAGAGCGCGATGTACGCCCGAAGCTTCGGGAAAACGAGAAGGGCCGCGTAGGTGGCGAGGAAAATGACAAGAGCTGTTATCATACAATCCTCCTTGGCAGTTTGGGGGTATTATACCACAACGTCCGCGTCGGCGCTGAGGATTTTCCAGTTTTTCAATTCTCAGATGTTCGGCGCGCCGTTGTGCCGCGCAGCCGCGCTCCGGAATAGTCTATGATGGAGGTCGCGCCGCAACCTTATAGCGCCTTCTAATACCATAAGCGGAGGGATAAAAATGTCCACACCCTGCATGCCGCCGCGGCCCGTCAGCCGCTGCCAGGCGATAAGTGATCTGATCGAATCCGTCGCGCAGGAGCAGGCCGCGCTGGGGCGCATTCTGTGCGCCGAATCTGAAAAGCTGGAAAAAATCATTGCGCACGTCTGTACCCGCCCGCCCGAGCTTCTCAAGGCCAACAAGAGCGTAGACCGGCTGGTCAACTCCGTCGCCCGCCTGGAGATGATTCTGCAGACCAAGCTGGAACTTTTTGACGATTGCCTGTGCGCCTGTGAAACCGGCCCGCACCGCCCCAATTGCGCCGAGGACGAATGATTCATCATTGGGGGGCGCGAAGCCGGTGCCCCCCAACCCCAGAAGCCTGAAGGCGCAGGGCCATGACAGGAGGAGAAGTGCGATGAACCAGCCTTCAAAAAAGGCGCGCGCCGGACGCCGCCGGAGGATGGCCTTTGACGCCGATGGCCCCGACGCGCCCGGGATGTGCGCGAGGGAGGGGCGGCTTAATTGCCCGTGCCCGCTGGCGGCGTGCGAGCCGCCCGGAAGGTGTGTTACAGGAATTTACTTTGACCCACACATGCGCCAATACCGCGTATCCGACGGCAGGGACTCCGCTACATACCGATACTGCGATACGTTGCAAGCGTGTATTCCGGAGGGCGCCGCGTACTGCGGAAAGCCCCGCTGCGCGCGAAGGCCTGCGCTCCCCTGCCCGGGGGCAAAGTCCTGCGACGATCTCCTCCGGTCGGTTTTGGAGGCACAGCGGGCGCTCACCCGCTTCCTGAACGCGGAGGCGGATAAGCTGGAATGCGCGGTCGCGTGCATCGAGGACTTCGACGCGCTGATCTGGCTCAGCCAGTCCGTCAACCGCACGCTGACCGACGCGGCTTTTCTGGAGCAGGCGCTGTACCATGAGTTGGAGCAGATTTTCGACCTGTGCGGGCCCTGCTTCTGCGCGGAATCGCGCTGCGGACAGACGGGGGAAGGGTGCGAACCCGAAGGCCCGTGAACCCCCGGTCCTTCGGCTTGACATCGGCGGCCGGGAGGTGCTATAGTCCCGTTTAGCAAAATACTCGCAAACGACACATGTAGTACTTTATGTACGTAAATCTGATTACGGAACGAGTTTTCGTAGTTGGGTGCGTCCGGTACACATGTGTTTTTTGCGTGCTTTTGCATCAATGTAAAGGGGCGTGTTTCCAATGCCGAGAACCCGATTCCAGCGAACCGTTTTTGCACTTTTGACCGTTCTGGTGACCGTTCACGCGTATGTCTTCTACAGCCTGTATGTGGTCAATGGAAGCCTTCTGATGACCATGAACCAGACCACCAGCGTCCTTGATGCCATTTCCCGGCAAGGAGGCGTTTACATTTTTGGCCGCATCCTGCCGATCTGGGTGGTGGTCGCGGTGGAATTCGCATTTGCGTTCTCGCTCGAGATGCTCATCGGCAGCCCGTTCTCGTTCAAGCTGGCCGCGCGCGTCTTTGACCCCCGCACGACGCATCCGGCACAGTTTGAAACGGCAATCATCTCTGCGACGGTGGGCCTGATGTGCCCGATGATGAGCTTTGTCGCCGCGTGGCTCTATTACCCGTACAATGCGGGATTCAACGTTTTGACGCTTATCGCGGACTGGCTGAAGCTCGTATGCTTCAACTTCCCCTTTGCGTGGTATACGCAGGTGTTCTTCATCCAGCCGCTGGTTCGAACCGTGTTTAAACGGATCTTTGCCAACGACATCAAGGCGCGGGGCCAATTGGAGGGTCACGCGGCCTGATGGGCTAGCGCGCTGATACCCCCGGGGAAAGCTTTGATCTCTGAAAGCCCTGCGCGAGCGGGGCTTTTGTTGTGCGTGGGTGGGTGACATGGTATAATTCTGCCAAAAGGAGGGGTGGACATGCCGGAAATTACCCGCTGCGGCTGGGCGCAGAAGCCCGGGCCGGAACAGGACTATCACGACCGCGTCTGGGGCGTGCCCGTTCACGACGACCACGCGCTTTTCAAAATGCTGATCCTCGAAGGGCAGCAGGCCGGGCTCAGCTGGTCCACCATCCTCAAAAAGATGGATTCGCTGTGCGCGGCCTATGACGACTTCGACCCCGCCGCCGTCGCCCAGTACGGGGAGGACAAGGTCGCGCAGCTGCTTCAAAACCCCGGCATCATCCGCAACCGCTTGAAAATCCTCGCGGCCATCGAAAACGCCCGGCGGTACTTCGACCTCCGGGAAAAATACGGCTCGCTGGACGCGTTTTTGTGGAATTACGTGGACGGCAAGCCCATCGTCAACCACTGGTCGCGGCTCGAGCAGGTGCCCGCTGCCACGCATTTGTCCGACCGCATCAGCGCGGACCTCAAAAAGCTGGGGTTCAAGTTCGTCGGCAGCACGATCGTCTACGCCTACCTGCAGGCCGTCGGCGTGGTCAACGACCACCTGGTGGGGTGTTATTTTAGGAGGGTGTAACGACGCGCTGTTTGTATGTGGAGTGTTCGGACGAAAAGGAATGCCTAAGATGGAGAGACGAGGAGTACCTAGGCTGCGCATACCGAAGGAATCTTGAGGCGGGTCGCATTTTCTATGGACGCAACGCCGCCCTATAGACGGATTCGGCAGGACGGGAAAAGAAAATCAGGCGGAGAATGAATGGCTCCGCCTGATTTTTGGTCTTTTCTGCCCTGTGCCGATGCCGAAGGCATTGGCGCTCCGGGGGTTTCAAGGGGCCTCAGGCCCTTTGACAGGGCGCGGGGCGTCAGCCCCGGAGTCAGTCCATATACCGTATGATGCACTTCTTCGCGATCTGCTTTTTCTCCAGCTTTTCGAAGGCGGCGAGGATGTCCTCAAAGTCGAAGTAATCGGAGATGTAGTCCTTGAGGTCGATCACGCCGGCCTTCAGCCAGTTCATGACCTGGTTGTGGGCCGCGCCCTCCTCCACCTTCGAGGGGAACTGCTGGAACTGAAGCTGCCAGTTGTAGGGGGCTTCGGCCCAGTTGATCTCCATGGAAAGGTTCGGGGAGATGCCGTAGCAGCAGATCTTGCCCTGGTCGTAGAGGAGCGGCATGGCCATGTTGATGATGGCGGAGACGCCCACCGCATCCAGCACGAATTTCACGCCCTCGGGGCAGATTTCGCGGATCTTTTCCTTATACTGGGGGTCCTTGGAATTGAAGGCGTAGTCCGCGCCGTTCTTCTTCGCGTCCGAAAGCTTCTCGTCCACGATGTCGAGGGCGATGATCGGGTGCGCGCCCAGGAGGCTCAGGAACTTGATGAAGGTCAGCCCCACCGGGCCGCAGCCGAAGACGACCACCGAGTCGTTGGCGCCGATGCCGAAGCGCTTGATGGACGAGAGCACCTCGCGCAGCGTGATGACCATCGCGGCGTCCACCGGGTCGATGTCCGCGGGCAGCACCGTCTGCCCGAAAGCACATTCCGGGGTGGGGCCGTAGGCGGTTTCGTCCCACTTCGGGTCGCACACCACGCCGTATTCGCTGTAGGAGCCCCAGCCGCACTCGTAGCCGTCGATGGGCCCGGCGAAAGGCAGCAGCACCAGGTCGCCCACCTTGTAGGTGGACACCTTCTGGCCCACCGCCACCACGCGGCCCACCGCCTCGTGCCCCAGCATGAGCGGGTACATGTCCGGCCCGAAGTTCTTGAAAGAGCGGTGGATGAGCTTTGCGTCGGTGCCGTTGCACACGCCGCAGCTGAGGGTCTTGACCAGCGCCTGGCAGTCGTTGTATTCGGGCATTGACACTTCCCGGACGGAGAGCGAACCGTCCTTTTCGACGATCAGGGTTTTCATCTTGTCCATGCGAGCGCCTCCTTGTTTTCGGGAGCGCGGCGCGTTGCGCCGTCCTGTGAGATCATTATATCATGACATTGTAGCAAATGCAAGCGAGCGGGAGGCGGACCGCGCGCATTATTTCGCATTGATTACGGTGAATCGCACACAAAATATATCCTGTAACCAACCTGTGATGATGAAAATGTACAATAATCAATAGGCGTGTGAAAAAACCGCTTGACAAACCTCGGAAAGGCTTTATAATATAAATCGGGGGTTAGAATGTAGGTACATTACGTCATAATTAGAACAAATGACCTGCGGAACGCCCCACAGACAGCACCGCGCGAACATTTGAACGGTCAAGAGACTCGCTGCCATGAGGCCCGCCACAAACGGCGCCGCGCGCACAGTTGAACGGTCAAGAGACTTGCGGCTCGCCTAAACCATGACGCCCGCCGCAAACGGCGCCGCGCGAACATTTGAACGGTCAAGAGACTTGCCGCCATGAGGCCCGCCACAAACGGCGCCGCGCGCACAGTTGAACGGTCAAGAGACTTGCGGCTCGCCTAAACCATGACGCCCGCCGCAAACGGCGCCGAGCGAATATTTGAACGGTTAAGAGAATTGCGGCCATGGGGCCCGCCGCAAACAGCGCGGCACGCACATCCGAACGGTCAAGGGCTTTGAAGCCGATCTGCCCATGCTTCTCAATTTCGGCGCACATGCCGGATGAAGAATAAGGAGGGGAAACCATGAAGAAGGTCCTGTCCCTGGTGCTGGCGATGATGCTGGCGCTCGGTCTGTTCGCGGGTGCGCTGGCCGAGGTTGACTACGCAAACCTGAAGGAGTTCAAGATTGAATCGGTTCCGCAGGAGAAGCTGGACACCACGCTGTACCTGGGCGTTTCCGTCCGCGGCCTCGAGAACCCCTACATCGCCACCATCAAAGTCGGCATGGAAATGTTCGCCAAGTACCTGGATTCCATCGGCCAGAAGTATGAGATGCAGGTGCTCGACTCCCAGGGCGACAACGACAAGGAAGTCGACAACATGCGCCAGTTCGCCGCCAAGGCGGGCGGCAACGCCATCGCCTACTCCGACCCCAACGAAAACTCGATCGCCTACGCGCTGGCCGAGGCCATGGCGGAATCCGGCGGCTTCATCGGCACCGCCTGGAACAAGCCCGACGACGTGGGCCCGGCGGACCTGACCCCCAACTGGGTCATCCACACCTCGCCTGACAACGTGCTGGGCGGCTACAACATCGCCAAGGCGCTGTTTGACTCCATGGGCGGCAAGGGCAAGATCTTCGTCGTGCAGGGCATGCTGGGCAACACCGCCGCCACCGCGCGCTACGAAGGCCTGCAGAAGGCGCTGGCCGAGTACCCGGAAATCGTGGTCGCCGAGAGCGACACCGGCAACTGGGCGACCTCCGAGGCGCTGACGCTTGTTGAAACCTGGCTCAACAAGCACCCGGATGTCGGCGGCGTGTGGTGCGCCAACGACAACATGGCCACCGGCGCCATGCAGGCGCTGGACGCCAAGGGCCTCAAGGGCAAGGTCGGCGTGGTCGGCATCGACGCCAACACCGACGTGGTCGAGGCCGTGCGCGACGGCTTCGCGATTGCCACCGTATCCTCCAACGGCTACCTGCAGGGCGGCTACACGCTGGCCATCTGCTACGCGGCCTGGGCCGGACTGATCGACGTCAACCAGCTGCCCGCCGAGTACCGCGAGTTCGCGACGCCGTCCCTCCTGATCACCAAGGACAACGCCGCCGAGTACCTGACCTCCGCGCCGACGTTCGACTTCTCCATCCCGTTTGCCTGCAAGGCGGACTAAACGATTGCGCTGAAA
>JAEZTD010000291.1 GCA_023443705.1 Bacillota bacterium
GGCTGCAGGACATCGAGCGGCTGATCGGCGCGCTGTCCGAGATCCGCCGCCGCCACCGGCACGACCCGAAGGGCATGCTCCGGATGGAGTACATCGAGCCGGAGGTGGCCGTTTCGCCCCAGCGGGCGTTCTACGCCGAGCGGCAGTCGCTGCCCATCGGCGAAACCGGCGGGCGCGTGGCGGCGGAATTCGTCATGTGCTACCCGCCGGGCATCCCGATCCTCGCGCCGGGGGAAAAGATCACAGACGGAATTCTCGATTACATCCGGTACGCGAAGGAAAAAGGCTCCTCGATGACCGGCCCCGAGGACCCTGAAATTAAGCATCTGAACGTATTGAAGGAGGTGTAGCGGGTGGAGCTTTGGTTTTCCGAGCGGCATACCCCAAACGTGCAGCTGTCCATCAAGGTGGATCGGCAGCTCTACTCCGGCCGGAGCGACTTTCAGCGCATCGACGTGTTCGACTCCAGGGAGTTCGGCCGCTTCCTGACCCTCGACGGCTTCATGATGCTGACCGAAAAGGATGAGTTCATCTACCACGAGATGATCACCCACGTGCCGATGGCCGTCCACCCGGACGCCAAGGACATTCTGGTCATCGGCGCGGGCGACGGCGGCGTGGTGCGGGAGCTGACCCGGTACGAATCCGTCCGCTCCATCGACATGGTGGAGATCGACCCATTGGTCGTGGACGTGTGCAAAAAATACCTGCCCCAGACCGCCTGCCGGCTGGACGATGCGCGCCTCACCATCTACTACGAGGACGGGCTGAAATTCGTCCGCACGAAGAAGGACGCCTATGACCTCATCATCGTCGACTCCACGGACCCCTTCGGCCCCGGCGAGGGCCTCTTCACCCGGGAGTTCTACGGCAACTGCTATAACGCCCTAAAGGACGACGGCATCATGGTCAACCAGCACGAAAGCCCCTTCTACGACGCGGACGCCGAGGCGTGCCGCCGCGCCCACAAGCGCATCGTGGAGAGCTTCCCAATCAGCCGGGTCTACCAGGCACACATCCCCACCTACCCCTCCGGGCATTGGCTGTTCGGCTTTGCCTCCAAAAAATACCATCCTGTCAGGGACCTCGCCGCCGCGAGGTGGGGCCTTCTCGGCCTCGCCACCCGCTACTACACCACCAACCTGCACGTGGGCGCGTTCGCGCTGCCGGCTTATGTGGAGGAGATGCTTCTAAGTGTTGAATAAAAATGTCGAGGTTTTTCTCGGCTGCGATGCGGGATTTGACGAGGCGGACATCGTGCTCTACGGCGCGCCGTATGACGGCACCACCTCCTACCGCCCCGGCGCACGCTTCGGAAGCCGCGCCATCCGGGGCGAGTCCTACGGCATTGAAACCTACAGCCCCTATCAGGACCGGGATCTTCTGGATGTACGGGTCATGGATTCCGGGGACGTGGAGCTGCCCATCGGCGACGCCCGCGCCGCGCTGGACGCGATCGGGGCGCGGACAAAGGCCATCCTGGAAGGCGGAAAGCTCCCCTTTCTTCTCGGCGGCGAGCATTTGGTGACGCTGCCCGCGGTGGAGGCCGTCCACAAAAAATACCCGGAGCTCGCCATCGTCCACTTCGACGCCCACGCCGACCTCCGGGAGGATTACCTGGGGGTCAGGCTGTCCCACGCCTGCGTGATCCGAAGGTGCTGGGAAATCCTGGGCGACGGGAGAATTTTTCAGTTCGGCATCCGCTCCGGCGACCGATCGGAGTTCGACTTTGCCGACGCCGGGCATGTTTCGATGCGCAAGTTCGATTTTGAATACCTGGACGAGAGCCTCGCCGCCCTCAAAGGGCACCCGGTGTACCTGACGATTGACCTCGACGTGCTCGACCCCTCGGCCTTCCCCGGCACCGGCACGCCGGAGCACGGCGGCGTGGGCTTCATGCAGCTGATGAACGCGGCAGTCCGCGTGGTGAAAAACGCCAATGTGGTGGGCTGCGACCTGGTGGAACTGGCCCCCGGCCTCGACGCAAGCGGCGTCTCCACCGCCGCAGCGTGCAAGCTGACGCGCGAACTTTTGCTCGCGTTACGGTAAAACCCGCTTCGCGTCTTTTCCTGCAAGGGGAACTGCGCGCCTGTAATTCTCTCACAATCAGCTCTAAGGAGGAATCACAAAATGAAAAAGCTCATGGTCATCGGCTGCGGCGGCGTCGCCTCTGTCGCCATCCACAAGGTCTGCCAGAACGACGGATTTTTTACCGATCTATTGATCGCAAGCCGCACGGTGTCAAAGTGCGACGCGCTCAAAAGAGCGCTGGAGGGGAAGACCCGGGTTCGGATCTCGACCGCGCAGGTGGACGCATCCGACGTGACCGCGCTGACCGCGCTGATCCGGGCGTTCCGGCCGGACGCGGTTCTGAACCTGGCGCTTCCGTATCAGGATCTGACCATCATGGACGCGTGCCTTGAAGCCGGCGTCCACTACATCGATACCGCCAACTACGAGCCGGAGGATACCGCGAAGTTTGAGTACAAGTGGCAGTGGGCCTACCGCGAAAAGTACGAAAAGGCGGGGCTGACCGCGCTCCTCGGCAGTGGGTTCGACCCGGGCGTGACCAGCGTCTTCACCGCCTGGGCGCTCAAGCACCACTTTGACGAGATCAACACCCTCGACATTCTGGACTGCAACGGCGGCGACCACGGCTACCCCTTCGCCACCAACTTCAACCCCGAGATCAACATCCGCGAAGTCAGCGCCAAGGGCGCCTACTGGGAGAACGGCGACTGGGTGGAGACCGAGCCGATGGAGATCAAGCGCGAATACGTCTTCCCGGAGGTCGGCAAAAAGGACATGTACCTTTTGCACCACGAGGAGATTGAGTCACTTGCGAAGAACGTTCCGGGCATCCGCCGCATCCGCTTTTTCATGACCTTCGGCCAGAGCTACCTGACCCACCTCAAGTGCCTTGAAAACGTGGGCATGACCTCGATCAAGCCCATCCTGTTCGAGGGGCGCGAGATCATCCCGCTTAAGTTTTTGAAGGCCGTGCTGCCAGACCCCGCCTCCCTCGGCCCCCGCACGAAGGGCAAGACCAACATCGGCTGCATCTTCCGGGGCAAGAAGGACGGCAAGGACAAGACACTCTACGTTTACAACGTCTGCGACCACGAGGAATGCTACCGGGAGGTCGGCTCCCAGGCGGTGGCCTACACCACCGGCGTGCCCGCCATGATCGGCGCGATGATGGTGATGAGCGGCGCGTGGCAAAAGCCCGGCGTCCATAATATGGAAGACTTCGATCCCGACCCGTTCATGGACGCGCTGAACAAATGGGGCCTGCCCTGGCAGGTGGATGAAAACCCCGTTCTGGTGGACTGACCATGGTGCGAAGTGACCTGCCCACGCCCTGCTACGTCGTCAGCGAATCGGCGCTCTAGCGAAACCTCGGGATTTTAAAGGGCGTTTCGGACCGGACAGGCGCGAGG
>JAEZTD010000294.1 GCA_023443705.1 Bacillota bacterium
TGCGCCCGCGTCGATTTCGAGCGTCACGCCGGAGCCCTGAGCCATCTCCAGCCCATGACCCATCAGCGAGAATCCGGTCACGTCGGTCGCGGCATGGACGTCGAAGCGCACCATCTCGTCTCGGGCAGCTCGGTTCAGCGTGGTCATCAGCCGCACCACGCGGTTAAGCGCCTCCTGAGAGGCCATGTTCGCCTTCTGCCCGGTCATCACGATGCCGACGCCCAGCGGCTTTGTCAGAATCAACACATCGCCTGGCCGCGCGCCGCAGTTTTTGAGCATTCTGTCGGGCCGAACGAAGCCGGTTACCGCAAGTCCGTAGACCGGCTCGGTCAAGAGGATCGAGTGGCCGCCGGTGATGATCGCGCCCGCCTCGAAGGCGGCGTCGTAGCCGCCGCGCAGGATTTCCCGGACCGCGTCGCCCGGCATGTCCTGCGGGATGCCCAGAATGTTCTGCGCCAGCTTCGGTTCGCCACCCATCGCGTAGACGTCTGACAGCGCGTTGGTGGCGGCAATGCGGCCGAAGGTATAGGGGTCGTCCACGATCGGCGGGAAGAAGTCCACGGTGTTCACGATGGCGAGTTCGTCCGACACGCGGTAGACCGAGGCATCGTCGCTCTTGTCATAACCGACCAGAAGGTTCTCATCTTGAACGGTTTCAAGCCCGCCCAGAAGCTTTGAAAGAACGCCCGCGCCCACCTTTGCGCCGCAGCCGGCGCACTTCGCGAGCTTTGTCAGTTTTACTTCACTTTCCATCGAGAAACCCTCCCAACCCCAGAATCGCCTCCAGCACACCGCCGCCGATGGCGCGCGCCTTGTCGGAGACCGAGAAGCAGTGGCTGACCGCGCAGCGCGGGTCGATGTCGCCGCTCTTCATGCCCAAGTACACCAGCGTACCCGCCCGGAGGAGGCCCCGAAGCACGCCGGAAATCCGCGCGCACATCGCCTGCCCGGAGACGGCCGCCACCGTTTCGCCCGCCGACACCAAGTCGCCGATCGCCCGCAAGGGCTCGAACACGCCGTCCGCCGGGGCGCGCAGAAGCCGTTCCACTGTGTAGCCGCCGATCTCACCTGGTACGCCGGTATTCGGCCGGGCAGATCCCTCGGTGATTACGCGCCCCAGGTCGTGGCCGCGCATGGTCTCTACTACCGCGTGACAGTCCGTCCCGGCGGTAAAGCCGGGGCCCAGCGCCACCACCACGGGGGCGTCGCCCATCCGGGTGCCCGTGTTGCGCTTGGCGAGAATCGCGTCTACCAGCGCCGCCGGACGAAAAGAATCAAGACACCTCGCCTCCGGGTCAGCGAGGACGGCGATGTCGCCCCGCGCCATAATGGATAGGGCGGCATCGGCGCTTTCGGCGCGCTGCGCGCGGATGCCCTCCACCACCATCTCGCCTTCCGGGATAGCCTCGCAAAAGCTCACCGTGCGCCGGACGGCGGTGGGGTGGGGAAGGTCGGTCATGACGACCTGGAACCCCGCCCGCTTCAGCCGCACCGCGACGCCGGTGGCCAAATCTCCCGCGCCTTTTATCAGGATGCGCAAACGCCATCCCTCCATATTTCGATGAAATCCGGTTTTCCAAGGAGCGACGCGACCACCGCGACGCCGGGTATGTGCCGGGCGCAGGCGCGCGCCGCTTCGAGGGAGGAATCCCCGTCCGCCTTGTTGATCAGCGCCCGCCAGGGGCAAGAAACGCCCTTTCTCTGGCCGTTTGAGTGGCACAATGCGCGCGCGGCGTCCTCCGGCGCGACGATGGCGTCCAGTGGCTTACCGATAAGCGCCGCGTAAAGCTGCGGTCTGTGGACGGCGGAAACGGGCCTTCCGATGCCGTCCGCGCCCATGACCGCCACCGCCAGCTTTGCGCCGAATGGGATCACCGGCTCGTGTGCGGCGGGGGCCTTCAGCGGAAGCCCCCGCGCGCCGTCCGCCTCGATCAGCGCGTAATCGCTGGCCGCGCACAGCGCATCAAGGCGCCGAGGCGGGCCCAATTTCTCACCCTGCGCGCACCCCACCGCCACGATGGGGTTGGTTGAAAATGCGCGCTCAAGCGCAGAAATGTCCGGGTCGAACAGGAGCGGGTACGGAGGCGGGTAGATGCGCGTCGTTGTGGCGATCAGAACGCGCCCCTGCGAGGACAATTCATTCGCGAGGCGTAAAATGGCCGTGGTCTTGCCGCCGCCGCCGACGAAGGCGGTGACGCCCAAGGGGATTTTGAGCGCTTCCGCGAGCGTCATGGCGACACCTTCTCGTACACGCCTTCGGCCCGCTCCAAAACCACCTGTTCCATGTCGCGGTGCAACAGCAAAAGGTGCGGTTCGTCCGAGGTAAACCGTACACAGGTGCCGCAACTGGAGGAAAGCGCGCGCGGAACCGGCGCAAGCCCCGACTTGAGGCCTGCGCCGGTCAGCGCGCGATGGGTGTACATCGCGGCGAAATGGGTGTGAAACGTGGCGACGTAGCGGTTCATTTTTTGACGAGCGTCAGGCGGTAGTCCGGCCCTTCCAGGGCCTTCTGGACAGAATAGCCCGCGTTGGTGGCAAAGCGCGTCACATTCTCGACGGCACAGATGTTGTCCACCAGAATTTCAATACCCTCCGGGTTCTCCGAAACCGCGTTTTTCGCCATGACCACCGGTTCGGGACAGGCGCGCCCGCAGGCGTCGATCTGTTTCAGGTTCATTTATTTACCCTCCTTCTGAAGATTGAAGTAGCTGACGGCGGCGACGGCGAGGAAGCCGATCACGACGGCGATCTGCCCGTTCGCCGTGGGGCCGTTCGCCGACGAGGCGAGGCCGAGGTTGTGGGCGAGCGCCGCGCCGATCACAAGGCCAGCCACGGTCACCGCACTGTCGGAATTGCCCTCGCCCGCCAGAATGAGCTGCCTGAGCGGGCAACCGCCCAGAAGCACGCTGCCCCAGCCCACCAGCGCCATGCCCAGGAAGTTCCACAGGCCGTCCGCATGGGCGATGGGCTGGCCTTCAAAGCCCAGGTGGAACTTGCCCAGGATCAGGCTGCCCAGAACTACCGTCACGACGATGGCGACAGCGCCCCACAGAAGATGGAAATCCCGGAACAGGTACACGTCCCGGATACCGCCCATCGTGCACAGGCGGCTGCGCTGCGCCATCGCGCCGACGACCAGACCGGCAACGAGCGCGGCAATCACCGGCGCGTGCATGGAGCCGGGGCCCTCAGCAGAAGCTTTGAACAGCGCCGGGAAGATCAGCGACGCGACGAGCAGCAGCGCCATCGAAACCGGGAATGCCCAGCCCTCCAGAGCTCCCTGCGAATAGGCGCGGCGGAGTGAAAAGCCCTTGTTCAAAACGAGAGCGCCCACTGCAATGCCTGCGGCGAAGCCGACGAGGCCGATGACGGCGTTCATGTCGCCGCCGCCGATGCGCAGAAGCATCCTCAGCGGGCAGCCGAGGAACACCAGCGCGCCCACCATTACGACGATGCCCAGGAGGAACCGCGTAAACGGCGAGGAACCGCCCCTGGGCTTGAACTCCTTGCGGAAAAGGGAGATGAGGAATGCGCCCAGCACGATGCCTGGAATCTCCGGGCGGACGAGTTGCACTGGCGCCGCGGCGTGCAGCCCCAGCGCGCCCGCGATGTCTCGAAGGAAACAGGCGATGCAAAAGCCCATGTTGCCCGGATTGCCCAGCGCCGTCAGGGTAAGCGCCGCAAGTCCGATGACGATGCCCGTCAGGATCACCGGCAGATTTTTCTTCATCCCATCCGCTCCCGTATGTTATAATAAATAACAGCCACCGTTATTCTAGCATGAGGAGAACGAATGTGCAAGCGATCTATTTGGACAACGCCGCGACGGCCTTTCCCAAGGCGCCCACGGTCGCCGGGGAAATGACGCGGTGCGTTGAGACGATGGGCGGAAGCATGGGCCGGGGGACCTACCTTCAGGCAAACGAAAACGCGCTGAAAGCCATTGAGCTCCGCGAGCAGCTTGCCGCGCTGACCGGTGCGGAGGATGCCTCCCTATGCATCCTGACGCCCGGCGCGACATGGTCCATCAATATGGCAATTCTGGGTTTTGTCCGCCCGGGCGACCACGTCGTAACCTCGTCCGTCGAGCACAACGCGGTATTGAGGCCGCTGCACCTGATCGAGAATGTTGAAATCGACGCCGCGCCTTGCGACGCGGCGGGCGTCACGGACCCGGACGAGATCCGCCGCCGAATACGCGCTGACACGCGCCTCGTCGTTCTGAACCACGCGTCAAACGTTTTTGGCGCGATCCAGCCGGCCCGGGAGATCGGCGCGATCTGCGCGGAAGCGGGTGTCCGGTTTCTTCTGGACGCATCCCAGACGGCAGGGCACCTGAGCCTTTCGGACATCTCCTTTGACGCCGCCGCGCTGCCCGGCCACAAGGGGCTTCTGGGGCCGGAGGGCATCGGGGCGCTGGTTATGCGGCGCGATTTCGCGTCGGCGCTCAGACCCGTCGCCGCCGGGGGCACCGGCAGCCGGTCGGACAGCCCTGAGCAGCCGGAATTTCTGCCGGACAAGTTTGAGCCGGGCACTGCGAACCTCCCCGGCATCTATGGGCTCAGCGCGGCGATTTCCTTCGTCGAACCCCGGATGGAGGCTTTTCGCGCCCATGAACGGGCGCTGTGCGCGCGGTTTCTGGAAGGGCTTCAAGAAATCCCGGGCATCCGGGTTCCGGGCGGCTTCGACGCAGACAAACGCGTCCCGGTGGTCGCCGTCGCTTTTCGTGGCGTGGACAATGCCACGGCGGGGGTTCTCCTCGAGGAAGAGTTCGGCATCCTGACTCGCTGCGGGCTTCACTGCGCGCCGTCCGCTCACCGGGCGCTCGGCACCTATCCGGCGGGCGCGGTGCGCTTCTCCTTCGGGTGGGCGAACGCGACGGAGGAGGTTGACACAGCGCTTCGCGCGATTGAGAAAATTGCCCGGATGTGATAAAATACTGTAAAAATCTGGAAGCGTTGGGAGGCGGGAGGCATGCCGCTATTTGAAATCCACCCCTGGAAGCTGATTGAGCGGGGATTTCACCCGGAGAACATGCGCCTTTCGGAATCTCTGACGTCCCTCGGGAACGGCTCAATGGGCATGCGCGGAAATTTTGAGGAAAAATACTCCGGCGACAGCCACCGGGGCACGTACCTTGGCGGTGTCTGGTTTCCGGACAAGACGCGGGTTGGCTGGTGGAAAAACGGCTACCCGAAGTATTTCGGCAAGGTCATCAACGCCGTCAACATGGCGGGCGTAGGCGTCACCGTGGACGGTGTCGAGATCGACCTTGCGAAACTTCCTGTACTCAGTTTTATACGGGAATTGGACATGGAGTGCGCTGCGCTTCGCCGCCAGGCCGTCGTCAAACACCCGAAGGGCGAGGTCATGATCGAGTGCGAGCGGTTTTTGTCGGTGGTGGACCGCCGGATTCTGGCCATCCGCTACCGGGTGACGCCGTCCTTCTCCGCGGACATCCAACTAAACGCGTACCTCGACGGCAACGTGAAGAACGAGGACGCCAACTATGACGAGCTATTCTGGGATGCGCTCGACCAGGGTCAGGCGGAGGACTGCGGGTACGTGGCGCTCAAGTCGAAGGAGAACTCCTTCGGAGTGCCGCGCTTTGCCGTCTGTGCCGCGATGCACGCGCACTTTTCCAGTTCCACCATTACTCGTTGGGACATTCGTCCCGGATACGCGGGCATGCGCATGTCAAGGCGCGTGCTGCCCGGCCGCAGCGCGGAGCTGGAAAAACTGGTGGCCGTCGTCACCACAAGGGACCATGAGGAGCCGGAGCTTAAAAAGCGCGCGCTGGCTGCGCTGACCGCCGCCCTTGCCAAGGGCTACCCCGCGCTCTACAAGGAGCACGCCGCCGCATGGCGCGCCCGTTGGGACGGCGCGGACGTCGAGATTCAAGGCGACGACGCGGCCCAGCAGGGCATCCGCTTCAACATCTTCCAGCTGTTTTCGACCTACGACGGCTCCGACGCGCGGCTCAACATCGGCCCCAAGGGCTTCACCGGTGAGAAGTACGGCGGCGCCACCTACTGGGATACCGAAGCCTATTGCCTGCCGATGTACCTGTCCATCGCGCCGGAGGAGGTTGCGAGAAACCTTCTGATCTACCGCTACAACCAACTGCAGGGCGCGTTTCACAACGCCCGGGAGCAGGGGCTATCGGGCGCGCTGTACCCGATGGTCACCTTTAACGGCATCGAGTGCCACAACGAGTGGGAGATCACCTTTGAGGAAATTCATCGAAACGCCGCCATCGTCCACGCGATCTTCCAGTATGAAACCTATACCGGCGACTTAGGCTATGTGCGGGACTACGGCTTTGACGTGATCCTCGCCGTCGCCCGTTTCTGGGCGTCTCGCGCGCATTATTCGGAGCGCGCAAAGAAGTACATGATCCATGGCGTCACCGGGCCCAACGAATACGAAAACAACGTGAACAACAACTGGTACACCAACCGCATGGCGGCCTGGTGCCTGAAATACGCCTGCGAGAAGGCGAAGGAACTCAAGCCGCGCTGGAAGGAACTGAATCTCACCCAGGCGGAGATTAAAAAGTTTGAGAAGATCGCCTCGGGCATGTACCTGCCAGAGGACAAGGAACTGGGCATCTTCGTCGCCCACGATACCTTCCTCGACAAGGAGCTTCTGCCCGCTTCGGCCATAGACCCGGCGGAGCGGCCGATCAACCAGCACTGGTCCTGGGACAAAATTCTGCGCTCCTGCTTCATCAAGCAGGCCGACACGCTGCAGGGGCTGTACGCGCTGGGGCATCTGTACGACGCTGAAACCAAGAAGCGCAATTTCGACTTCTATGAGCCGATGACCGTTCACGAGTCCAGCCTGTCGCCCTGCGTGCACGCGATCCTCGCCGCCGAAATCGGGTACCTTGACAAGGCGGTGGAGATGTACCACCGCACCGCGCGGCTTGATCTTGACAACCTCAACAACGACACCCAGGACGGCTGCCACATCACATCGATGGCGGGCAGCTATCTCGCGATCTCGCGGGGTTTTGCCGGGCTTCGCACGGTGGAAGGGCTTTCGTTCAGCCCCGCGCTGCCGCTGGAATGGTTGGGCTACGGCTTCAAGCTGCGCTATCGGGGCCGCGTGATTGAGCTTAAGGTCGCGAGAGACGGCGTCCGGCTGAAGCTCGTGTCCGGAGAGCCGGTTTCCCTTGCGCTGTACGGCGAAGAGATCCTGCTGGAGGGCGAAGCCGTCCGGGATCTGGGGGAAAAGCAATGAGCGCGGTCAGGGGCTTCATCTTCGATCTGGACGGCGTACTGGTGGATACCGCGCGGTTTCACTACCTGGCCTGGCGGCGTCTGGCGCGGGAGGAATTTGATTTTGACCTGACGCCCGAGCTCAATGAGCAGTTCAAAGGCGTCAACCGCGTCGCTTGCATGAAGCTTCTGTGCGAGTGGACCGGCGCGGCCCCGTCGCCGGGGGAGTTTAACGCTTTGATGAGCCGGAAGAACGCCTGGTATGTCGAGTATGTGGATAAAATGACCCCGGCGGACGTGCTCCCCGGCGCGCTTGAATTTTTAGACGAATGCAGGAAGGCGGGCCTCAAGCTCGCCATCGGCTCCGCAAGCAAAAATTGCAAGCTGGTGCTTGAGCGTACCGGGCTCGGCCCGCTGTTCGACGCGGTGTCGGACGGCACTGTCGTCACCCGCGCAAAGCCCGATCCGGAGGTCTTCCTGACCGCCGCGAAGATGCTGGGGCTTTCGCCCGCCGAGTGCGTGGTGTTCGAGGACGCCCAGGCGGGCATCGACGCGGCGACGGCTGGAGGCATGCGAGCGGTGGGAATTTCCGCGCCCGGTGCGCTCGTCGGGTGCGACGCGGAGTATCCGGGGCTTGACGCGGTGCGCCTTGATGAATTGCTTTCAAGGTTGTGCGGCCAGCAAAGGGGCGAGATGGAGCTGACGTTTGATGACGTTCTGGGCAAGACGATACTCGTGGGCATCACATACTATACACACGATGGCGTTCCGATCGAGCAAAAGCAGTTTTGGGGTGTTGTGTCTTCCTGCGATTCCAAGGGGATCAGGATCAAGCGTACAGATGGCGGCACCTTTACACTGCCGCCTGATCTCTCATCGACACGGGTGGCCCAGGCGGGAGAGTACCGGTTGCGTTCGACCGGCGAGGTGATATCGGATCCTGATTTTCTGTCGACGTGGAACCTGGTAAAGCCGGAACAGGCGTAATGCGCGCGTTTGGCGGATGTATCATCCGTTTTGATCACTGAAAGGAGAGACAATGAATTTCGATGAAGCGGCCCGCGCGTGGGACGACGACAGGCGGCGCGAACGCGCGAAGGTACTGACGAATGCCATCCTTGATACATGGCTGGACGAACCGGGCAAGGTGTTGGACTTCGGCAGCGGCAGCGGCCTGATTGCTTTTGCGCTCTCTCCACGCGCAGGCGTGGTCTACGGTTATGATCCGTCGCGGGGGATGGAGCAGGCATTTCTGGAAAAGCGCTCGGTGCTAAAGACAAGGAACGTGCGGTTTGTGAACGCCGACGAAATGCGGGCGGAGCGCTACGACGCCATCGTCAGTTCGATGGTGCTTCACCACGTCCGGGACGTCGGCGCCGAGATCATAGGGCTGAAGCGGCTCCTCGCGCCTGGCGGGCGCTTCTACTGGATCGATCTCGACGCGGACGACGGCGCGTTTCACGCGAATGAGCCTGGCTTTGACGGCCACAACGGCTTTATTAGGAGCGAGGTATTCAGTATACTCAAGGAGTCCGGCTTTCGGAAAGTTTCCATCCGCACCGTATTCGAGGGCGAAAAGGATGTTCCGTCCGGCCTGTTGCCTTATTCCCTCTTTATGGCGGTGGCGGGAGAATGAACGTGGCGGACTGCGCATTCCAGACGGGAACCACCCGGTTCCGCTACCGGGCGGGCGCGATCATCGTCGAGGATGGCTGCGTGTTGATGGCAAAAAACGATCGAGACCCGTACTGCTATTCTGTAGGCGGGGCGGTGCGCCTCGGCGAACGCGCGGAGGAAGCCGCCCAAAGGGAAGCCTACGAGGAGACGGGCGTGCGCTATGAGGTCGAGCGGCTACAGTTCATCCATGAGAACTTCTTTACGGAGGGTGGAACGCGCTGTCACGAAATCACGCTCTACTTCCTCATGAAACCTTCGGGAATCAAATCCTTCCGCGCTGCGCCTCCCACGCAGGAAGCCGGGGTGGAGCGGATGGTCTGGGTGCCGCTAAGCGACTACGGCACTATTCAGGCGTACCCGGAGTTCTTTGGCGAGAATCTGCGGAATTTGGCGCCGAATATCGAGCACATCGTGACAGGAGCGCCTTCGAGGGCGTAACGGTATCGCAAAAACGGTTTCATCGTGGCAACCCATTGAGGGCGGGTTTTCGAAGGCCGGACCTGTGGAACACCTCGAAATATACGTTCAATAACGAACGCGGATGCGAGAAGGGAAAGAAATGGAGCGGGCGATCTACCTGATTACAGGCGTCATGGCGTCGGGAAAATCCACCGTCGCGGAGCGCCTCGCCGCTAGGATGGAGAAGGGCGTTCACCTGCGGGGCGACGTGTTTCGCAAAATGATCGTTTCCGGCCGGGAGGAGATGAGCGCCGAGCCGTCCGGCGAAGCGGCTCGGCAGCTCCGCTTGCGATGCCGGCTGGCCGCCGACGCGGCGAAGACCTATTTTGACTATGGCTTTACCGTCATACTGCAGGACAATTACTACGGCGAGGAACTGCCGAGGGTGCTCGATCTCCTGGACGGCTATCCCGTACGTGTGGTGGTGCTCTGCCCGGATGTGGAAGCGGTCAGGGCTCGGGAAGCGGCGCGCGGCAAGGTGGGCTACACCGGTTTTTTGGTGGAAGATCTTTACGCGGGCTTCATGCGGAATACGCCGTGCATCGGCTTCTGGATTGATACCTCAAATCAGACGCTCGATCAAACCGTCGGGGAGATTTTGTGGCATTTTGGCGGGTGCGGGCAGTCGCGGCGGCGCTCGGTCATGGAAGGATAAACAGGTATTTGTCGTGCAGTTTAGAAGTGAAAGGAGGACAGCAATCGTGAAATGTTATACGCAAGCATATGTAAGGGGCAGTATTGAAGCTGCAGAAATGTACTGTAAGGCGTTTGATGCGGAGATAACCTTTCAAATAATAGATGAAAAAGGCGCCTATGCACATTGTGAATTATCAGTTAACGGCAATGGGATTTTGGCTCTTAGCGAAGCGCCTGATGATTGCGATACAAGCAAGAAGAAAGTTTGGCAAACTATGGCGTTTAATGCGTTTGAATTAGGAAGTAAAGAGGCTGTGCGAAGGG
>JAEZTD010000313.1 GCA_023443705.1 Bacillota bacterium
TGCCCCGTAAGGAATTTTTCAAAGTGCATGGACGCACCGATGGTGATGCCCAGCAGCAGCGTAACGATGTTGGACAATTCCTTCTGCGCCGCCTGTGCAAGCCGTTCCACAACGCCGGCTTCCTTGAGCAGGTTGCCGAACATCAGAAGGCCGATCAACGGTGCGCTGATGGGAGCGATGATGCCCGCGAATACCGTAATTCCTATGGGGAACAGAACCATGACCCACTTGGGCAGCGTCACATCGCTGTACGTCATGCGAATCCTGCGCTCTTCGCGGGTGGTCAGGAGCCTGATCACCGGCGGCTGAATGATGGGCACCAGGGACATATAGGAATATGCCGCAACGGTGATGGGGCCTATCAAATCATTGTCCGAGAACTTGGAGAACGCAGAGGCCACCACAATGGAGGTGGGGCCGTCTGCCGCGCCGATTACGCCGATTGCGGCAGCGTCATACAGGTTGAAGTTCAACACGGGGAAGGCGGCAGTCAAGTAAATCACCGCGATTACCGTGAAAAAAATGCCAAACTGCGCAGCCGCGCCAAAGAACATCATCTTCGGCGTTGCGAGCAACGGACGGAAATCCGTCATCGCGCCAATGCCTACGAAGATCAGTGCCGGGAACAGCTCTGTAAGGATACCCGAATTGTACACGATTTGCAGCAAGCCGATCTCGCCGCCATGCCCCCAAATGACGCTAAGAGGCAAATTGACAAGGATCGCGCCAAATCCGATGGGGAGCAGCAGCATCGGCTCATAATCCTTGGCTATGGCAAGATAAATGAGCAACCCGCCGATGGCATACATGATGAGATATTCCCAATGGAATGTGAGTATGCCCTCGAACAAACTTGAAATACCGTTCATTGTTCTACTGTTTTCCTTTCTGCTTTTGTGAATAGCAAGTCCAAAAAATTGTTCCGCTGATAGGAGGATTCACAGACGATATCGTTTTTATTGTAGCATATTGCCGATTTTCTTGCATCTTTGATGTGAATTTCGTGTGAATTTTTTTTGTTATACGATATATGCCTGATATAAGCATAGCTTCATAACGCTACAAACGGACAAAGGCGCATTTTCCCTTGCACCACAAGAAAATTAGGGGTATACTGGTAAAAAAGAGAGTATGGTTGGGGGTTATAAGGTACATGCAGAAGACGCGTGTCACTGTTCATGTAGCCGGGCAAACGGTTCATTTGTGCGGTACCGAGGAAGAAACGTATATCAAAAGCGTTGCAGCCTATGTGGATGAAAAAGTCAATGAAGTGCAAAAGTCCCATCCGGCATTGAGCACGAGCACCTGTGTGATGTTAAGCGCGCTCAATATGGCGGACGAGTTGTTTAAGCTCAGGCAGCAGTACGCGGAGCTTGACCGGCGGATCATGGAACTGAGGAACCTTTCCTCCCCTGTCCTCCCGCCGCGGCGCGGCGCAAAAGCGCCCGTGAAGCATCCGTTTGAAGAAAAGCAGGCCGTAGCGCAGGAAATCGGCGAATAACGTCCGTTTTAAAAAAGCAATCTATCCCACAAAGGGATTCCTGCCATCGGCAATGCGCCGGTGGCTCTTTTATTCAAAAAGCATTGATGCCATCGTATGGAAGCAGTATCCTGTGGTTATTCGTGAGAGGTGCGTTTATGGATGATTTTATAAAGGAAGATATGGAGGAAGCCCTCCAGGCCATCGCGTCTATGATTTATAGGGCTGAGAAAGCCAAAGAAAAATTTGCGCAGGGTACGTCCCAGCATACGCTGCAAACAAACAGGATCAATGCGCTTAAAATCGCTTCCGCTTTGCTGGCAAAGGAATTGCCGGTAAGCCCTGCCGCGTGTGATGCTTCCAAAGAAGATTTAGAAAAAGCGCTTGCGCCGATCGCCTCTTTGATCAGCAAATCCGAGAAGGCGCAGAAAAAATTGGCGCAGGGTACCTGGCAGCATACGATGTTAAACAGCAATCTCAAGGCGCTCTATATCGCCTCGCCATTGCTGGCGAAGGCGTTGCGTGAAAAAAGCGAAGGAACAGCGCAGCCGGAATAATAGAAGAATTGTACGGCTTGCAACCGTAGTTCCCGTCACTTTTGCATACCCCAAAAAGCGGCAGCGCCCGGGGGGAGCCGGACGCTGCCTTTTCTAAGGATGGTTGGGGGTATGTCATCGCCTTACGTGGCGTTATGACCGTTACTCGGGAATGTACTCGCCAAAGGTTACCATAAGGGAAATTTCCTCTGTATCCCTCTGTACCCTTATTGTTGCCGTATCTCCGGCTTTATATTCACTGATTGCCGCGGCAAGCTCGGTTCCTGTGGAAATTTCAGTGTCGTTGACCGCGAGAACCAGATCACCCGCCTCAATGCCGGCCTTTTCCGCAGCGCTGCCCGCTACGATCTGGGCCACCTGGACGCGGGTCTGTACCGTTTGCCCGGAGCCGAATTCAAATATCCCGAACAAATCGCCCGCGCCGCGCCCGTTGGAGGTATCCGGCTGGATGACGACATTCTGCGTATATACCCCAAGATAGGCGCGCCCGCTGACATACCCAAGATCGATCAAATCGGAAATCACGTTCTTTGCGTCATTGACAGGGATCGCAAAGCCCAGCCCTTCTGTAGAAGAGGAGGCGACTTTCGCATTGATAATGCCGATCAGCCTGCCCTGCGCGTTGAACAGCCCGCCGCCGGAGTTGCCGGGGTTGATGGCGGCATCCGTCTGCAATAGCGTCATCTCTTGATTCTCAATCGTGATGGTGCGGGAGAGCGCGCTCACCATGCCGCTGGTCGCAGTCCCTCTGAGTTCGCCCAGCGGGTTGCCGATTGCTACAACGTCCTCGCCCACCACAAGTGCATCCGAGTCGCCCATGAC
>JAEZTD010000163.1 GCA_023443705.1 Bacillota bacterium
TCTTGCCTTCCACGAAGCCGGAGAGCACCTTCGGCTCGTCCGGCTCACGACGCTTGGTGGCGTGGGCGGCGTTGCCCGGCGCGCGGCGCTGCATAAAGGCGCGCACCCGCTCCATGTCGATGGCTTCGCCCGACGGCAGCCCGTCCACCACCGCGCCGATGGCTTCACTGTGTGACTGGCCAAACACGCTGACCTTAACGATCGTCCCGAAGCTGGATGACATCCACATCTCCCCCCAGTCTATTGAAATCCTCAAAGAACGCCGGATAGGATTTGTTCACCGCTTCCGCGCCCAGAATCGTCACCGGGCCACGGCAGCGGGTGCCCGCGATGGCGAAGGCCATCGCGATCCGATGGTCGCCCGCCGCGTCCACCGTGCCGCCCTCGGGCATCCGTGCGCAGCGCACGACGAGCCCATCCGGCAGTTCGTCGCAATCACCGCCGATAAAGCGAATGCCCTCCGCCATCGCCCGGAGCCTGTCGCTTTCCTTGATGCGCAGCCGCGCCGCGCCGGAAAACCGCGTCTCCCCCGGCGTCAAGGCCGCCACCGCCGCGAGGATGGGCAGAAGATCCGGCGTCTCCCGCACGTCCAGCGCACGTTTTTCCGTTCTGAGCGCCGCAAGCATCGTACGGATCGCGCGGTCGGGCTGTGCGGAGGCCTCGTCAAGGCCATCCACCTCGACCCCCGCAGCGAGAAAAAACGCGGCGTTCGACCAGTCGCCTTCGACCGTCAGCGCGCCCGGAGAACGGTAGCGCGTGGCGGGCACAGTCCAGCCGTCCTCATTTCCCAGGACGCGTACGCCAAAGCGCGCCATGGCGGAGATTGTCATTCGTACATAGCCTGCGGATTCAAGAGGCGTAGTCAAATGGATGCGTCCGCCGCCAACCAGCGGCAGCGCCATCAAAAGGCCTGTAATGAACTGGGAGCTGACGTCCCCCGGCAGGCGGAAGTCGCCGCCGGTCAGCCGCCCGGAAAGTGTGAAGGGCAGTTTGTCCCCGTCGAATGCGCAGCCGTGGGATGAGAGGGCCCCTACAAGAGGACCCAGCGGCCGCTCCGGCAGCCTGCCGTAGCCGGTAAAGCGGGTGGGTACGCCCAAGGCCGCAGCGAGGGGCATTAAAAATCTCAGGGTGGAGCCGCTCTCGCGGCAGTCCGCCGCGCCGCAGGGCGGGCAGGCGCCGGGCTTGATGAGAAAGCCGCCAAGTACGGCTTCGTGGGATGCGCCCAGCGAGGGAAGACAGGAAAGGGTCGCGTCGATGTCGTCAGAGTGCGCCTCCGGAGAAATATGGGTTGGGCCGTCCGAGAGCGCCGAGAGCATCAGTGCCCGGTGCGCCGCCGACTTTGAGACGATGGCCTCCACGCGCCCGGAGAGCGCGCCCGGCCGTACCCGGGCGATCATGCGCCCTCCAGCGCGCGGGCGAGAAAGCCGCCCAGCGCGTCCACGCCGATTTCATGAAGCGCCGAGTGGCCGATGCGCTTCGGCAGCGCCAGCGCGATGCGCCCGGAGCGCACCTTTTTGTCCCGGAGCATCGCCTCGTAAAGCGCCCCCGCCGGATAGGGACAGTCCGTCGGCAGGCCGTTTTTGACCAGCGCGCGCCGGATGGGTTCGGCGCAGTCTTCCTCCGAAAAACCGACCGCCATCGCTCCCCGCGCCTCGGCCAGCATGCCGATGGCCACCGCGCGGCCGTGGGAGATTTCGTAGCCGCTGGCGCGCTCGACGGCGTGCCCGATGGTGTGGCCAAGGTTTAGGAGCTGCCGCGTGCCGGTGTCGCGCTCGTCGCACTCCACGAGATCGCGCTTCATCGAGACGCAACGGGCGATGACCGCCTCCGCCCCGGCGGGGTCGAACCCCTCTGCGAGGGCGTCGAAGAGCGCCCTGTCCGAGATGACGCCGCATTTGATCGCCTCGCTGACGCCATCGGCCAGCACCTCCCGGGGGAGGGTCCTAAGGACATCCGGGTCGATCAGCACGAAGGCCGGTTGATGGAACGCGCCCGCGAGGTTCTTCCCCGCCGCGAGGTTCACCGCGGTCTTGCCGCCCACGGAGGCGTCCACCATCGCGAGCAGCGTGGTCGGTACCTGCACAAAGGGGATGCCCCGGAGATAAACCGACGCGGCAAAGCCGGTCAAATCGCCGGTCACGCCGCCGCCGAGGGCGACCAGCATGTCGCTGCGGCTGAGCTTCTTTTCCGCGAGGAACTCCAGAAGCGCAAACAGAATCCGGCCGCTCTTCGATTCCTCGCCGCCGGGGAAAGTCCAGCGCTCGACGCGCACGCCCGCCGCCCGGAGGCTCTCCGCCACCAGGTCGCCATAGAGGGCATCCACAGCTCGCTCCGCGACCAACGCCGCGGTCTTGGGCGGACTGGGCATCAGCGTCCCGAGCCGCGCCATCGATCCGGCCTCGATGCGAACCGTGTACTCGCCGGAGGTGCGCACCCTGATCTCCGTCATGCCATTCCCTCCCCTTCGATGAGCTGGAGTTTGCGCCGGTTGCCCTCGTCTAAAAGCGCGCGCAGCCGCGCCAGGTCCCGCCCGTCCAGCGCACGCCGAATCTCCGTGAGCCTTTCGATCAACCCGCCCAATTCGTCGCTCAATGCGTCGCGGTTCAGGTCGAACAGCTCCGCCCACATATCGGCGTCGAGGCGCGCCACCCGCGTCATATCCCGGAAGCTGCCCGCGGAAAAACCCCGATGGCCGGGCGCGGCGGGGCTCATCACATAGGCCGAGGACGCCACGTGGGCCAGTTGCGAAGTGTAGGCGATCATCCGGTCATGCGCCTCCGGCGTCGTGACCACGGTGCGTCCAAAGCCCACGGCCCTTGCGATGTCCGAGAGCGCCTCCGTCGTTCCGGAGGGGCGGCCGTCCGATGGCGTCATGATCAGCGAAGCGCCCCGGAACAGCCCGGCATCGGCATTCTCGTACCCACCGACCTCGCGCCCGGCCATTGGATGCGCCCCCACGAAGCGCACGCCCCGATCGCGGGCGGCGGGCTCGACCTCCCGCACCACATAGCGCTTGACACCGCAGAAATCCGTCGCCAGCGCGCCCGGCTTCATTCTGGGAAGTGCGCCCTTCAAAAACGCCACCGCGTCCTGGGGCCTGAGCGCCACGATGACCACGTCGGCCTCCGGCAGATCTTCCGGCAGGAAGGCCGCGCGGATCGCGCCATCCGATAGCGCCCGACGAATGACACCGAGGTCTTTGTCGCAGCCGATGACCTCCATGGTGGTGTTTTCGGCCAGCGCCTTCGCCATCGAGCCGCCGATCAGCCCAAGCCCGACGACGATCACCTTCATGCGTTCACCCCGACTGCCGCGGCGCGCACCGTCAAAATCTTGGGAACGAGCTTGTCGAAGGCTTCCGGTGTCAGCGACTGGGGACCATCAGACATCGCGTGCTCCGGGTCGTTGTGTACTTCGATCATCAGTCCATCCGCGCCGCAGGCGACGCTCGCCATGGCCAGCGGCTCCACGAAACGGGAAATGCCGATTGCGTGGCTGGGATCGACGACGATGGGCAGGTGGGTCAGGTGCTTCAGGACCGGCACCGCAGCGATGTCGAGCGTGTTCCTCGTGGCGGTTTCAAAGGTGCGGATGCCCCGCTCGCACAGGATCACCTGCTCGTTCCCGCCTGCCATGATGTACTCGGCGCTCATCAGAAGCTCCTGAAGCGTGTTGGCCAGGCCCCTCTTTAAGAGGATCGGCTTTCGCAGAAGTCCCAATTCCTTCAGAAGCTCGAAGTTCTGCATGTTGCGCGCGCCCACCTGGATCACATCGACATCCTTGAACAGCGGGATGTGCGCCGCGTCCATGAGCTCTGTCACGATGGGAAGGCCGGTGGCCGCCTTGGCCTCGAGAAGAAGGTCGATGCCCTCCTTGTGCAGCCCCTGGAACGCGTAGGGCGAGGTGCGC
>JAEZTD010000135.1 GCA_023443705.1 Bacillota bacterium
AATGTAACCTTGGCTGCCTGTACGCTGACCGCCATTTTCTTACACTTTTTCACCGCCATTTTTCGGCATTTTCAGAACGCTATTGACACTCGTTCACGGTGGATTGCAAAAACCCTTATGAAATGGCGAAATTCTACGCGGATTTGCTCAAATGGGAAATACCATTTTACAACGAAGAATATGAATGCGTTGGTGCTCCGGGAACGCAACAGGGCGCGTATCCTGGTATCACCTTTCAAAAGAACGATGATTACAAACCACCCGTGTGGCCAGAGAAGCCGGAAGCGCAACAGCAAATGGCGCATTTGGATTTCGCCGTCAATGATTTGGAGGAAGCAATTCAATATGCGATTCATTGTGGGGCGAGAATCGCAGATGAGCACTTTTCTGATGATTGGAAAGTGATGCTCGATCCCGACGGACATCCGTTTTGTCTATGCCAAATAAAATCAGTTTTTGAAAGCCCCCATTTTTCATTGCTATAGAGAGTCCTAATATCTACAACCTAGATGTTCCTACAAGAGGTGCAAATGCAGTGGCTGGAAATTCTGGCAAGAGATTGAAAGGTATTGACAACCGCAGTTAACGGTGTGCTTGAAGAGTCTATGCGAAAGGGAATCAACACCTCGAAGGTATTATGAAAGTGAGTATCTTATCCTTTCCATCGCCGTATAAGATGAATTAACCATATTGACTAAAGGAGAATTTTCATGAGCGATCATCCAGTATATGATGCCATCCTTGCGCGCCGGAGTATCCGTAACTTTGAGGACAAACCCGTTGAACACGAGAAAATCGAGCAGTTGCTCAAAGCGGCCATGGCTGCGCCATCCGCATGCAACTTACAGCCCTGGGCATTTATTGTCGTGGATGAACCCCAAACCCTATCCGGCCTAAAGACGGCCGCCGAACAAGGCAAGTACAACGCCCCCCTCGCCATCGTGGTGTGCGGCATCAAGAAACACATCCCTTGGGGCGGCGACGGCTGGATGCAAGAATGCGGCGCGGCGGTACAGAACATGCTGCTCGCAGGAACGGAGTTGGGTTTGGGTTCTGTTTGGGTTGGCGGCTTCGATCGCGAGGCGCTTAGCGCCGCTTTGGATATCCCGGACGATGTCCATCTCATGTGCATCATCGAGTTTGGCTATCCTGCGTACCATCGGGAGCCGCTCTCCTGGTATACAGAAGAAGCGGTTCATTGGCAGAAGTACGACGGCAAAAAACCGCGCACGCTGCGCACAATGCAAATGCTTCAGGAAGACATGGAGGCAGGGATACTGTAAGCTTCCTGTTCCCCTTGTTGGAAGCGCGAGAATTCACGTGGAGGGGCGCATCCGTATGTTCCGAACGTCATTTTGAGATTTTGCTCCCCCCTGTGCCCACCCTCCCAGGCGGTGATGCGTGGATGGCATTCCTTACATAGCGCCATGTGATTCTCCTCGACACGAGCGCCGCCTTGCGGCAGAGGCACGCCGTGATGGACTTCCCTCCACTCCCGTTGCCCGGCCCTCCCGCTGACGTACCTCGCACAGGGATGCGCCGCCAGGAACTGCGTCGTGTCAATCACGGGACTTGCCTTTGATCGCTCGAATTTCGCATGGCGCTTTCCTCTTCATACAGGTTTGCCATCGCAAGAGTGGATGGCTTAATTTTTTCGAATTGGATGTTTAATTCTCACCGATTCTGCGGTATCATGGCGATATGGATGCATCCAAAGGGGAAGATTGGTATGAAGATTTCTCTTAATCGGGACGCCAAAACGCCCGTCTATATTCAACTGGCCGATCAGCTTCGCCGGCAAATCCTGTCCGGCGAACTGTCCGCGGGGCAGCGCCTGCCCTCTGAAAGGAAGCTCGCCGAACACCTCGGCGTCAACCGGACGACGGTGCTCAGCGCTTTTGAAGTTCTCAAGGGCGAGGGGCTTTTGCATTCCGCCGTCGGCAGCGGAACCGTCGTACGGCGCACGCCCGAGCGGGACGCGGATAAGAAGCGCGGTCCCGCCGCCGAACCGGCCTGGAACCAGCTGTTCAGCCAGTATGCCATAAGGTCCGAATCCGGACTCGTTGGGGAACTGCTGGGCCTTGCCAGCCGGACGGACGTGATCTCCTTCGCGACCGGGATCGCCTCGCCGGACTGCGGGCCTGCAGAACTCCTCAATGGAATCGATGGCGAACTGCTCTCAAAGGATAATGTGCGGGCGCTGTTGCATTCTCCGACCGAAGGCTTTCTCTCTCTGCGCACGGCGATGTGCGGGCTGATGCAAAAGCGCGGCGTATTCTGCCATCCGGAGGAAGTCATGATGCTGGCGGGCTCGCAGCAGGGCATAGATCTGGCCGCGCGCGTCTTTCTGGACCCCGGGGACATCGTTGTCCTCGAGGAGCCGACGTACTTCCCGGCGATCCAGGTGATGAGCAGGGCCGGGGCGCGCATCATGACCGTGCCGGTGGACGATCAGGGGATGCGCGTTGATGTACTGGAACAGCTTCTCGAGCGTTACCGGCCGAAGCTGATTTATACCATCCCGACCTATCAGAACCCCACGGGCGCGGAAATGCCCCTCGAGCGTCGTAAGCGCGTTGTGGACCTGGCCGGCCGGTACAACGTGATGGTGCTGGAGGACGACGCGTATGGCGAACTCTGCTATGAGGGTACTCAGCCGCCGCTCATCAAGGCGCTGGACGGCACGGGGCATGTGATCTATCTGAGCACGTTCTCCAAAAACGTCTATTCCGGATTGCGGCTGGGCTGGATTGTGGCGAACAAAAAGGTCGTGAGGCAGTTCTCCGCCGCGAAGCAGTTAATGGACCTGCATTCCTCAAGCCTCTCTCAGTGGATGATCGAGCGGTTTGTGGTGAGCGGCGGGATGGAGGCGCACCTTCGCAGAGTTTGCGTGGCGTATCGGGAACGGCGGGACATCATGCTTTCCGCCTTGGAACGTCATGCGCCGGACGGGATGGCGTGGAGCGTCCCGAAGGGCGGCTACTACATCTGGTGCCGTCTGCCTCGCGGTGTGACGGCGAACGCGCTGGTACCCAAAGCCGCCGAGCAGGGCGTGGCCTTCATCCCCGGCGACCCGTTTTTTGCATCCGGCGAGGGGGACGGCCATATCCGGCTCAATTTCACCTTCGCGCCCAAGGACAAAATCGAAGAGGGCATCCGACGCCTGTCACTGGCGATGCGTCAAATCCTGAACGAGCGGCAGACTTCCCAACACGACGCACTGCTGGAGCTCAATCCGATCGTATAGGTGAAGGAATTTAGCATAGAGGTGAGAAACTTGAACCATCCATACGCAAGGCGGCTTTCCGGGCTTCAGTATTCCGAGATACGCGAAATACTAAAACTGACGGAGAAACCCGAGATCATCTCCTTTGCAGGCGGTCTGCCTGCGCCAGAACTGTTCCCGGTGGAAGGAATCATTGAGGCCTGCGTCAGCGTCCTCAAAGAAGACGGCCCGGCTGCGCTGCAATACAGCGCCACGGAGGGGTATGCGCCGCTTCGCGCGTGGATCGCCGCGCGCCTCAACAATACCCGCGGTACATCGCTTGATGCGGACAACATCCTCATCACCTGCGGTTCGCAGCAGGCGCTCGATCTCACGGGGAAAGTATTTCTCGATGAGGGCGATGTGGTTCTGTGCGAATGCCCAACGTATCTTGCGGCCATCAGCGCGTTCCGCGCCTACGGCTGTGGGTTTAAGGAAGTACCCACCGACGGCGACGGCATGCTGCCGGACGCGCTGGAAGGGATTCTGAAGGCAACGGCGAATGTCAAGCTCCTCTACGCCATCCCGGATTTCCAAAACCCGACCGGCAGGACGTGGAGCGCAGCGCGGCGAAGCCGTGTGTACGAGCTGGCGGAGCGTCATGGCGTCGTCATCATCGAGGACGACCCGTACGGCGAACTGCGGTTCGAAGGGGCGCGGCTGCCCTCCTTGAAGTCCTTCGATGCGTCCGGCCGCGTGTTCCTGATGGGGACGTTCTCCAAAATCTTCTGCCCCGGCTACCGGATCGGCTGGATTGCGGGGGACCGCGAGGTGATTTCGAAATACGTTCTGGTCAAGCAGGGCGTGGATCTTCAGTGCAATACGCTGGCGCAGCGGGAGATTATGCGGTACCTTGAGATTTTCGACATCGACGCGCACATTGAGACCATCAAAAACGCCTATCGCCGCCGCCGCGACGTAGCCGTCCGGACGATGGCGCAGGAATTCCCTGAGGAGGTTTCCTTTACCCGCCCGCAGGGTGGGCTGTTTGCCTGGGCGACGCTGCCGACGCACATCGACGCACACCGGCTGCTTACAAAGAGCCTGGAACAAAACGTCGCCTTTGTGCCGGGCGGCGCGTTCTTCCCGAACGGCGGGCACGAAAACACCCTGCGCATCAATTACTCCAACATGCCGGAGGCGCGCATTGAAGAAGGCCTGACGCGTCTGGGCAAGGTCATTGCCGCTTTTATTTGAATCAAGCGACAGGTGCGCGCATTGGCGATGCACCCCGCCGGCACCCCGGAACGCGTCATGGAAAGCCGTCGATCACACGGCGCACCAGCTCCATCGAAGAATCGAACGATCGGAGAGCGCCATCCGTTTCGCAGCTTCGGTAAGCCTACGCCTGGGCACATCGTCGTGCAGGCTCATCCCCAACGCATCGGAAAAATGCGGTGAAGGTGACGCTTCGAGTGGTGAACGGCTTCCGGGATCGCCTTGCGCCCAAGCCGCTCCGCAAGGCTCCGCTCGATAAACGAAATCGCCTCTTTCGCCACTTCAATCCGGTCCATCAAGCGGCACCTCCCCCGAAAAGAAATTCTACCCTACAAGCCATGCGCTGTTTTCATGATTCGCGCGCGTTTGCGCATCGCTACTC
>JAEZTD010000209.1 GCA_023443705.1 Bacillota bacterium
GTAGAGGGCGTCCCACTGGTAGCCCAGCCACTTGATGTCCTTTTCGATGTTCTCGACGAACACCGAATCCTCCTTGGTGGGGTTGGTGTCGTCAAAGCGGAGGTTGCAGGTGCCGCCGTACTTCTGCGCGATGCCGAAATCGATGCACAGCGCCTTGGCATGGCCGATGTGCAGAAAGCCGTTGGGCTCCGGCGGGAACCGCGTCTTGACGTGGTCGTAGCGGCCCGAGGCCAGATCCTGCTCGATGAACTCCTCGATGAAGTTGGATGCGCCGCGCGCTTCGGACACGTTCGATCCCCTCGATTCGATAAGATTACGCTATTATAGCACGGTGCGGGGAAAATCAACAGACAGAAGAAGTAAAATGTGCGCCCGAACCCTTGTAACTCAAGAAAAAGGACCTGTACAAAGCCCGTACCGGATAAATCCGGTACGGACTATTAAGCGGTGAATATTGGAGAAATGTGGGCAGTTCCGATCCGGGGGTGCCGGGGGCCGCAGCCCCCGGATAAAGGCAGCCGAAGGGCGGCACGTACGTCCGCAGGCTGCAAACCTGCTAACATGCAAGTCCGGCCGTGAATCGAAGATTCAAAGGACTTGCATTCGGCAGGCAAAAGACGAAGTATTTTGCCTGCCTTACGCCAGCGACCCCATCGGGTCCCACGGCTTGAGAACCACCGGCTCCTGCCCGTATGCCGCCAGCTGTTCGGGCGAGAGGTACTTTTTGTGGACGACCACCTGGTAGTTGTACTGGTCGAACCAAGCGTCGGTCATGATGTAATAGCCGTCCTGCCCCCGCTCGTCGGACCAGCTGTTTTCCACCTTCCAGCGGTTGGGCTTGCCCTGCTCGTCAAGGTTCACGCCGAGGAAAACCATCGCGTGGGTCAGCATGCTCTCGCCGGTGTCGAGGCGCTGAGCCTTGTCCATGCCGAAGGAGACGTTCAAGAGCTTCTCGTAATCAAAGGTGTGCATGCCCATGATGCCGCGCTTGCGCATCTGCATCTTGCCCACGTCGCAGCCGAACCACACGGGCGCGCCGTCCTTCAGCTGGGCGATGGCGAGGGCTTTCAGTTCCTCGTTGGTGAGGTTCAGGTACTTGACGGCGCGGCCGCCGGCCACGTTGCCGAGGTAATCGACGGTGTAGGTCTTGCCGTAGGGCTTGTCCTTTGTCGGCGCGTTGATGATCGACACGTAGTCGTCCATCGCCTGGCCGACGTACTTTTCGTAGAACGCCCGGGGCGTAAGCCCCGCGTCGCGGTGGAAGTTCTTGTCCTTGTCGCGGTACTCGAAGTCGAACTTCTCCGGCGGTGTGCCGAGGCAGATGGACAGCATCCGGTAGATCTCGCCCAGCATCTTTTCCTTCAGCGCCTGCCGGTCGCCCGTTTCCGCCCGGAGGATCAGCGCGTCCTCCCGGAGCTTTACCGTGAGCAGCCGCACCATGTCCGCGGTGGCGGAGGAATGATAGGTCTCCGGCATCACGTACTTGGGCACGCAGCCGTACTTGTCGACGAGCGCGGCGAACATATCCCACTGGCCGCCGTCCTGCATGGGGTTCTGCAAAAGGAAGTTGACGAGCCGCCCGTCGAGCGGTTCCCCGCAGGTCTTAATGATGCTCTCCAGGAAGTAGTTGGCTTTCTCCAGCTTGTCATAGAACATCTGGTAGTTCTGGGACAGCTCAAAGGTCTTGAGGTTCAGCCTTTTCATGATCTCAAAGCGCATGGTGTTGAGCCCGGCGAACAGCCAGCAGCGGCCGCTGGACTTCTGGTCGGTGATCTTGCCGCTCTCAAGCTCGATGGAGAAGGTCATGGGGTTATTGACGTCCTCCATGTGGTTTTCGGAAGCGTCGGCCACGCCGTGTTTGACCACCGCGTGCATGCGGATGGAATTGACCGGGTCATTGGCGAAATCCCGCGCGAGGTTTGAAAGCAGTTCGGGCGATATGGGGTTGTACATGGCGATTCTCCTTTGGTATGAATTTAGCGGGCGCAGGGCGTTGGTTTTGTGCTTTGGGGTACCCGCGCCCCGAAAACGCATTTCTTCCACCGGCCAACAGAACCGGTGGAAGAAACAATTTCGATGATGCCGCCGCGTTACCTCGGAGGTTCGGCGGGCGCGGGGGTGCTGACGGGGGTCTTGGCGATCTCTTCGTAAATGCTCGCGCCGCACACGTCGCAGCCGGTGTAGCCTTCTTCCAGAAGCGCCTCGTCAAAGGTCATGGCGGTCCACTTGCCGGTCAGCGCTTCGCATTCGTCGGTGATGTGGAAGAGGTGGTCGGTGCCGCACCAGACGACGAAATCCTCTTCCAGCAGTTCCGGCGCGGGCGGCTTGCAGCGGGTGCAGGGCTTGAACCCGTCCGTCACCGAAGAGGCCAGCGTAAACTGCTTGGCGCCGGACATGCCGGGGCAGCGCTCGTCCAGATGGTAGAAGCGGCCGTTTGTCGTGTGCCAGACCATCATCTCGCCCAGCTTTTTGAAAGGGGGCGGCGCGATGGGGGTGGCGGTTGGCAAGGGCTGTGGCGTGGGGGATGGCGTGGGCGCGAGGGACGGCGACGGGGACGGCGACACCGCCGCGAGCCCCGAGG
>JAEZTD010000218.1 GCA_023443705.1 Bacillota bacterium
TTCCCCCTCCGAAAGCGCTCTTCGCGCCTCGGAAAGCGCCGCCCTCATCATGCGCTCGTCGTCCATATCGCCCTCCATAGAATTCGCCTACAAGGATAGCACAATTGCCGCCAAAATACCAGATGGCACATGCCTTTCCGAATCGCCGAATATGCGGTATAATAAAGAAAAACGGGCGAATGCCCCTGGAGGAATAGGTTATGAAGATCAGCCGGTACTTTGACGCCGCGGTTTTGAAACCCGAGATGACCCGTGAGGAGGCGAGGGCGGCGATACAGGCCTCCATCGACGCCGACAGTTACTCGGTCTGTGTCCGGGGCTGCGACATCGAAATGGCGGTGGAAATGTGCCGCGGCACAAACACCATCGTCAGCTGCGTTCTGGACTTCCCCTACGGCTACGGCGGCGCGGCGGGCAAGCGCGCGCTGGCGAAGGTCTACTGCCAGCAGGGTGCGAAGGAACTGGACATGGTGATGAACTACGGCTACGCCCGGGGCGGAGACTGGGACGCGGTCGAGGACGAGATTCGCGGCGTCGTAGAAGAAGCCCATGCGGCGGGCGCACTGGTCAAGGTGATCTTTGAGACCAGCCAGCTGACGCTGGACGAGGTGCGGCTCGCCACCGAGGCCTCTATCCGCGCGGGCGCTGACTTTGTGAAAACCTCCACCGGCTTCAACGGCGCGGGCGCGACGCCGGAGGCGGTCAAGGTCATGCTGGACACCGCGGCGGGCCGCGCGAAGGTCAAGCCCTCCGGCGGCATCCGGGACTACGCCACTGCGAAGATGTATGTGGACATGGGCGCCCAGCGGCTGGGCATCGGCTACGCCTCCGCCGCCGCCATCGCCCGGGGCGAGGGCACGGAGGAAAGCTACTGACAGGCACCATCAAATACCGGCGGACGCCAGGCGGGGAGCAGGGAGCGCCTATGAAGACCATCGTTGCCGTCCAGCACACCCAGTCGCTTAACCACATAAACGGCATGGTCGGCTCGTGGACGGACTGGGACCTCTCCGCCGAGGGCATCCGGCAGGCGGAGAGGCTCGCGGAACGGCTGGCGGCGGAGATCGGCGAAAGGCGCTGGGCTTTCTACTCGTCGGATCTCCTCCGCGCCCGGCATACCGCCGAGATCCTCGGCGCACGCCTGAACCTCGGGTCGGTGACGACCCCCGCGCTCCGCGAGCGGAATCTGGGCCGCGCGGTCGGGCAGTCCGTGGCATGGCTTCGAGCCAACATGGAATGCGAGGAGCGCACGGTCGACGACAAGATGTTTTCCGACGGCGAAAGCCTGCGGGATGTATGGGGACGGCTCGCCCCCTACCTGCGGCAGCGGCTGGAGGGCCCCGACGAAAACATTCTGATTGTCTCTCACGGCGACGCGCTGAACGTTTTCTGCACCCTGTGGCTGAACCTGCCGCCGGAGGCGCTGAACGGCTGTGCCTTCCGCGGGCAGGCGGGCGGCGTCTCGTTTTTGACCGAGGGGCCGGACGGGCGGCGCACGCTGCAGCGGTTCAGCGACATGTCCTACCTCCGCTAACCTCTTGGAGAAAAGCGAGTCACCGCATCAGCCGCCGGTCAAAAACCGGCGGCTCATTTTGACAGCCCCGGCGGCTGATGTGCGTTTTAACGCCGTCAACCCGAAGTCAGAGGACAATTCTCAATAAACCTCGCCGGGAAAAACTCGTAGATTCCGACGCTCTCAACCCTTGCCGAAAAGGGCTCAAAATGCCGCGCTACGACGGGGATGGCCATATGGATGATGTCCGGCTCATCCATGAGGAGGGTGGCATGGGCAACCCAATCGTGGTGGCCGGTTGCCGGTTCCTCGGGAACCAATGCATTGTGAAGGCCGAGAAGCTCACCATTCATCGAAGGCCCGATAAACAGCACCTTCAAACCGAACAAACCGATGTGGCTGAGGTTTATGCCAAAAGCGTCCGTGCTGCGGCAGACCTCGCGCGCGCGTTCCAGAACGCCGGACGCTCTTTCCACCGGAAAACTTCCCATCGTGAAGTGGTAAGGCACGCCGGGCGTCTGTTGTCCGATGCACCCGGCCCGGGCGAGTTCCCCGTAAATGCCGGTCAGCCTTAGTTCCGTCGCCGCGTCAAACTGGGCCAGTAGATAGACGCGCCTGTCTTGCACCACAATTTTCACCCCCACCGATATATGGGACTGCCTTATTATCCCATATCCGGCGGCGGAGGGCAATCCTTCCATAGAAATGGACCCGGTTCCGAAGGGACCGGGTCCCAGACCATCAACAAAGTCTCCGTAGGGGTTTCAATCGTTCCCGGCGGCGTGTACGCCGGGAACGGGATAGCGCCACCAGTACGCATATTGGTGGCGCTATCTGTACCTTGGGTCAGTGCGCCGCTCGGAAATCCGTGAGGATTTCAGGCGCACGCAGGATTCCTTCCTTCGCATCGTAAAAACCATAGGGTTTTTCGATGCCTTGAGCCCCGGTCCCTTCGGAACCGGGGCCGCGTTCATCTGCCTTCAGATCGCGCACAGGATAAACGAGAAGGAATGTTCCGCCTCGCCGTCGATGGTGAACTCCGGATGGGTATGGGCGCCCCAGCCGTCGTCGCCGCCGACGCCCATGCGCTTCATCGCCACGTCCACCACCG
>JAEZTD010000173.1 GCA_023443705.1 Bacillota bacterium
AGCTGACACTGATCTCCACGTTGCCCTTGAGCATCGCCCAGACCGGGCAGATTCTGCCTTCCGCGGCCTTGAGCGCCATTTCCACATCGTCTTCCACGACGTCCTCAGACCGGATGGATAGCGCGAGGTTGATGCTCTTCAGCGCCTTCGGGTGATCGGCTCGAACAGCACCATCCGCCTTCGCCTGAAGCGACGAGACGTTCTTTTTCAAGATTGACCGAAGATAGCCCAGCACCGACGTCGAGGCACAACTCGCAAAGCTGATCAGCAAAAGCTCCAGCGAGGTGTAGCCTTCGCCGTCGCCGAACGGCGGAAAGTAGTCGATGAGCACTTCGGGGTTTTACCCCGCTGTTGCCGAAAACCGCACCTTGTCGTTCACTGTTTTTAGGCTGACTTCCAGGTGATCCCTGCCCATATGCCCCCTCCTCTGGTTGCCGTTGATCGTTTCACCGTTATCAAACCCGGCGCGCGCGGCGAAATGCGGGGCGAATAAATCAGGCGCGGGGCGTATCCCCGTGCAGCGCGATCTGTTCGTTTAGAAGGTCGATGTTGCCGCAGCCCAGCGTGACGACTAGGTCGCCCGGCGCCCAATGGGCGCGAAGGTGGGTCTCGGTGTCGTCAAAGGAGGGGGTCACCGTCGCGTCCACGCCCCGGGCGCGCAGCGGAGGGATCAGCATTTGCGAAGTGATGTCGCCGGGGTCGGATTCCCGCGCCGCGCAGATGTCTGTGATGAGTACAAGGTCCGCGTCGTCAAAGGTTTCCACAAAGCCGTCGAACAGCTTTTTCGTGCGCGAATAGGTGTGGGGCTGCCACACCGCCCAAAGACGCTTGTGGGGCTGTAGCTTTGCGATGCGCAGCGCGTTCTTGATCTCGGTGGGGTTGTGTCCGTAATCCTGATAGACCTTGACGCCGTCGGTAACGCTGGTCAGCTCAAACCGCCTGTGTGCGCCGGAAAAGGATGAGAGCGTCTCGGCGGCCTGATCCAGCGGGAGGCCGAAGATGTCCGCAACCGCGACGACCGCCAGCGCGTTAAGCAGGTTGTGCTCCCCGGCCACCGTCATTTTGAGGCTGCAGAGTGTCTTGCCGCAGAGGCTCACGTCGCAACGGCCGCGGCCCTCAGGGTCATAGGTTAGGTTCTCGGGCCGAAGATCGTTTCCCGGGCCGAGGCCGTAGGTGCGGCTGCGTCGTCCGGAGTTCTTGATGACCCGAAGCACCCGCTCGTCGTCCCCGCAGCCCACGCACCAGCCGTCCGCTGGGGTGCGGCGTGCGTAGTCGAGGAACGCGCGCTCAATGTCGTCGATGTCTTTGAAAAAGTCCAGGTGGTCTTCGTCGATGTTCAGGATTACCGCCACCGTGGGCAGGAACTTTAAAAAGCTCTCGTTGAACTCGCAGGCTTCGACGACGAAGTATTCCTTGTCGCCCAGGAGCGTGGACCCGCCCAGCGCGTCCAGTTCTCCGCCGATGTGCACGGTGGGGTTGGCACCGCACTCCACCATCACCTGCGAGAGCATCGCGGTTGTGGTGGTCTTTCCGTGGGTACCGCTGATGCCGACCGCGTTTTTGTAACCCTCCATCAATTGTCCAATCAATACGCTGCGTTCAATCTGCGGGATGTTCAGGCGCACGGCCTCCAGCCGCTCCGGGTTTTCCGGTGCGATGGCGGCGGTGTAGACGATGAAATCTGCGCCGCGCACGTTTTCAGCCCGGTGGCCGATGGCGACCGGGATGCCCTTTTCCGTCAGCGCATCGGTTTTGTGGGAGCGGTCCCTGTCGGAGCCGGTCACCCGATACCCCAGTTTTTGGATAAGCGGCGCGAGCCCCGACATGGAGCTGCCGCCGATGCCAATAAAGTGTACGCGCCCGCCGGCGTAGTTCGCGATGTGCGCGGTCATGTTTGTCCTCCTAAACCGTCTTGTCCAGCCCTATAGATTATACGACGCCTTGCCGCCGCCATCAACCATGCTTTTTACAATCGTCAGGGCTGCACGTTAAATGTGTGTTGGATTCTCGAAAATGTGTTCGCCGCTTCTGGCGAAAAGGGCGATCATCCGGTATAATTAGATGGTATGTCCAGAATTTGCCCGGAGGTATGTCAATGGAACGGATCAAGCGCAGCGAGCGGCTCGGCGCAATGGCCGCGGCGCTGATGGCAAGCCCCAACAAAATTCATACCCTCGGCACGTTTTGCGAGATGTTCGGCGCGGCGAAGTCGACGGTCAGCGAGGACATCGAGCTTCTGCGCGCGTCCTTCGAGGCATTCGACCAGGGCGAGCTGACCACCGTCGCCGGCGCCGCGGGCGGCGTACGCTACCGCGCCACCGTCAGTCCGGAGCGCGCGCATATCTTTTTGGAAAAGCTCTCGGAGCGCCTGAGCGACGCAGGGCGGCTCCTGCCCGGCGGCTTTCTCTACACCTCCGACGTCAGTTCCGAGCCGGAGACGGCCGAAATGCTCGGACGGATCCTCGCCATGCAGTACTACGATCGTGCGCCTGATTTCGTCCTGACGATGGAGACCAAGGGCATTCCCATCGCCATGATGACCGCTCGAACGCTGGGCGTCCCGTTGGTGATCGCGCGGCGCGATTCCCGCGCTTACGAAGGGTCCGCTGTCAAGATCAACTACATCGCCGGCGGCAACGGCGAACGAATTGAGACGATGGCGCTGGCCCGGCGTGCCGTAACGCTGGGGCAGAAGGCGCTCATCATCGACGACTTCATGAAGGGCGGCGGCACGCTCAGGGGCATGGTGGACATGATGGCCGAATTTCAGGCCGAGGTGGTGGGCGTGGGCGTCGTGATCGGCACCGCGCAGCCGGAGAAAAAGCGCGTGGCCGGCGCGAAGTCGCTGATGGAGCTGACCGAGGTGGACGCCCAGAGGGGGCGCGTGGTGGTTGAGCCGAGCGAACTGTTCCGCTGACGGGGCCTCTCGATTGCTCCGCGGAGGGCGTGGCGACGCGAAGAGCGGTATGCTCCTGTTTGCGTGGGCTTGACAACCTGGGGAGCCGGACATTACAATAAACAAGATGGCCGGGCGCGGCGCGTTCCGGCAGAACCATAGGCATGAGGCAGCGGGGGAGCGCGGGTTCCCTCGCCGCCACGCTGTTTTGGCGGGGTGGATGGATGTACGTCGTGGTGGGGCTGGGCAATCCCGGCAGAAAATATGAAAGAACGCGCCACAACGCGGGGTTTGACGCGGTGGAGCTTCTCGCCGCGCGCTTTGGCATACGGCTGACGAAGCTTAAATGCAAGGCGCTCATCGGCGAAGGCACGATCGGCGGCGAACGCGTGGCGCTGGCGCAGCCGCAGACATTCATGAACCTGAGCGGCGAGAGCGTAAGGGAACTGGTCGGCTGGTACAAAATTGACCTGAGCCGGCTGATCGTGGTCTATGACGACTGCGACCTGCCCTTTGGCAAGCTCAGGGTGCGGGAAAAGGGCTCGGCGGGCACCCACAACGGCATGCGATCAATCCTCTACCAGCTTGCGAGAGACGACTTTCCCAGGGTGCGCGTCGGCATCGGTCGCCAGCCGGATGGCTGGGACCTGGCGGACTACGTGCTGACCGGCTACCGTACGGAGGAAGAGCGCAAAATAGCGTACGAAGCCCTCGTCAAGGCCGGAGAAGCGGTGGAAAAGATCATTGTGGAAGGCGTACCCAAGGCGTCGGAATTTGCGAACGCCTGGTCAAAGGAGTAACATGGCCCAGAGCCAGGAACTAATTTTCAAACCCTTAGGCGATCTCCCTGCGTTCTGGCAGCTTGTGGACGGCGTTTCCGCGCCTGGCGTGACCGCCGTAAGCGGCCTCGACGACTGCCAGCGTCTGCACTTTCTGGCGGCGCTACAGGCGCACACAGGCCGACCGGTTCTGTTCGTCACCGCCAGCGCCCAGGGCGCGCAGCGGGCGGCGGAGGATATGGGGCACCTCCTGGGCGGCGGCTCAATGGCGTTTCCGGCGCGGGAGGTATCGTTTCTACGCGCCGCGGCTTCCAGCAGGGATCTTGCGATGCGCAGGCTCGAAGCGCTGGGGATGGCCGCGACCGGACAGCTCCGTGTGCTTGCCGCGCCGGTGGACGCGCTGCTCGACCGGCTGATGCCCCGCGAGCGCTTCCTTCGGGATGTGTTCACCGTCCGGGAGGGCATGCGGCTCGACCCGGGTGAGATGATTTCAAAGCTGGTCGAGGCGGGTTATGAGCGCGTGGATGTGACCGAAGCCCGCGGCCAGTGCACGCTGCGCGGCGGCATTCTGGACGTGTACCCGGTGGGGCAGCCCAATGCCCTGAGGCTTGAATTTTTCGACGACGAGGTCGACTCGCTCAGGGATTTTGACGTGATGACCCAGCGCTCCATCGCCCGGCGCAAGGAGGCCACGGTCTTCCCGGCCGGGGAAATCCTCGTGACCGCGCCGGAGGCGCAGGCGGCCGCCGAGCGGCTGGACGCGGCGCTCCTCGCCGCCCGGGGCGTGGACGCGCCGGCGGTGGACCGCCAGCGTGAAATTGAAAAAGAGTTTGACCTGATGCCCTTCGAACAGTTCTTTGAGCTTCTTGGCTCGGAGGAGGGCGAGACGCTCCCCTCGATGTTCGACCTGGCCGCGAAGCCGGCGAAACCCGAAGAGGCGCCCCTCAGGGAGTCCCGGCGCGAGATGACGGCGCGCACCACGCTGGGACGCAACTTTGCGCACCGGCTGGACGCGCTCCGAAGCGGCCACGCCACCGACGCGATGCAGTCTGTTTTCCATCTGATCTATCCGGGTTCGACGACGCTCTTCGACTATCTGGAAAACGCCATCGTGGTCATGGACCAGCCCGATCGGCTGCGCGAGCGGTGCGACAACCGTCTTCTGGAGTTTCAGGAACAGTTCAAAAACGCGCTTTCCCGGGACGAGGCGATGCCCGCCCAGGCGGAACTGCTTTTCACGTACGATCAGGTGCTGCCCGCGCTCGACAGCCGCGCGGTGGTGACGCTGACCCCGTTTACCCGCACCGTGGCCGACTTCAGGCCCAAGGCGCTCGTCAAGGTAAACGGCATGGGTGCCAGCGCCTATCAGGGGAACCTTAAAGAGCTTTCAAGGGATCTCACCACCTGGCGTGACGGCGGTTGGCGGGTAGCGCTCCTTGCGGGCGGCGTCGCCCGCGGTCAGCGGCTGAACCGTACGCTGTTCGATTTTGACTGCGACGCGCCCTTTACCGAGGAACCGCCCGAGGCGCTCGCACCCGGGAAACCCCTGATCCTGCCTTTCGCGCTGTCCCGCGGTTTTCTCTATCCGGACATCAAGCTTGCGGTGGTGGCCGAGGGCGACATCTTCGGCGTATCCAAGCAGCGGCGGGAGCAGAAGGCGAGAACCGGCGACAAGATGAGCGCCTTCACCGACCTTCAGGTGGGCGATTACGTGGTGCACGAGAATCACGGCATCGGCCGCTACATGGGCACGGTGCGGCTGGCGTCGGAGGGCACGCTCCGGGATTTTCTGCACATCCAATACGTGGGCTCGGACAAGCTGTACGTGCCCACCGACCAGTTGGATCGGGTACAGAAATACATCGGCCAGGAGGGGGAGAGCCCCCGGCTCAACCGCCTCTCCGGCGGCGAATGGCAGCGCCAGAAGGCCAAGGTACGCTCGTCGATTCACGAGATCGCGGGCGAACTGGTCAAGCTGTACGCGTCCCGCACCGCCGCCAATGGCTACGCTTTCTCCGCCGACACCCCGTGGCAGCGCCAGTTCGAGGACAGCTTTGAATACGAGGAGACGCCGGACCAGCTGCAGGCCATCGAGGACATCAAGCGCGACATGGAAAAGCCGCAGATCATGGACCGCCTGCTGTGCGGCGACGTAGGCTACGGCAAGACAGAGGTGGCGCTGCGCGCCATCTTCAAGTGCGTGATGGACGGCAAGCAGGCGGCGCTGCTCGCGCCGACGACCATCCTGGTGCAGCAGCACTTCGCGACCATGACCAACCGCTTCCACGGCTTCCCGGTCAAGATCGCCACCCTCAGCCGCTTCTCCACCGCCGCCGAACAGAAGAAGACCATTGAACTCCTGGCGGCGGGCGAGATGGACGTGGTCATCGGCACCCACAGGCTTCTGGGCAAGGATGTGTCCTTCAAAAACATCGGCCTTCTGGTGGTGGACGAGGAGCAGCGCTTCGGCGTCAAGCACAAGGAATCCATCAAGCAGCTCAAAAAGAACGTGGACGTATTGACGCTGTCGGCCACGCCCATCCCGAGGACGTTGCACATGTCTATGGTGGGCATCCGCGA
>JAEZTD010000315.1 GCA_023443705.1 Bacillota bacterium
CCACCGAGAAGCCGCCGGGTACACGGCCGGAAATCTTCGCCTCCGCCTTGACCACGGTGACACCCGCGCCCTTCAGCTTTGCGCCGACGCCCGACACCAGCAGCTTGACCACCTTGCCGCGCCGCGCAACGACCGCCTTGTGGTCGAGGGAGGCGTCGGAGACCCGGACGCCGTACTTGTCGGCGTGCTTCGCGGTTTCATACACCTTCGCGGAATGCAAAAGCGCCTTGGACGGGATACAGCCTTCGTTCAGGCAGACGCCGCCCAGCGAATTTTTTTCGAACAGGCAGACGCTCATCCCCGCGTGGGCGGCGCGCTCCGCGCCCAGATACCCGGCGGGGCCGCCGCCGATGACGATCAAATCGTACATAGTTCTATCCTTTCGCAAGCAGCATCAGGAAGTTTTCCAGGTTGAACTTCAGGTCAGCCAGGAACTTCGAGGCGGGCATGCCGTCGATGGCGCGGTGATCGTAGGTCAGCGAAAGGCCCATGGCGGGGTAGACCTCGATCTTGCCGTTCACCTCGCGCACGCGCTGCACGATGGCGTCCACACCCAGGATGCCCGTCTGCGGCGGGTTGATGATGGGCGTAAAGCTCTCGATGCCAAGCGCGCCCAGGTTTGAAACGGTGAACGATCCGCCGCGCAGAAGGTCCGGATTGATCGTGCCCGCCCTCGCGGCCTTGGCGAGGCTCTTGACGGCTTCGGAAATCTCCGTGAGGCTCATCCGATCCGCGCCGTTGATGACCGGGACCATGAGCCCCCGCTCGGTATCGCAGGCGAAGCCCAGGTTGACGCTGTGGAAGTAGCGCATGGTGGTTCCGTCGACCAAGTTGGCGTTCAGCGCGCGGTGTTCCGGCTGCATGAGCGTGCGGGACAGCGCGAACATCACCATGTCGCCCAGCGAAACGCCGGAGAGCCCGGCCGCCTCGCCCTTTTCCTTGTAGAGCTTGCGCAGCGACTGGAGCTGCGCGCAGTCGAAGGTCAGCGTATGGGTGAGCTGCGCGATGGAGGAAAGCGACTGCATCATGGCCTTCGCGATCACCTTGCGCATATTGGTGAGCGGCTCGTCGGTGTAGGCCGCTTCCGGCGCGGATGCGGCGGCCGGGGCTTCGGGCTTCAGACCGGTGGCTTCGAGGTCCTTCAGCGACACGCGGCCGCCGAGGCCGGTGCCCACCGCGCCGCCTGCGTAGGCCGCGCTGGCTGCCGGTGTGACCACCTGGCCGGCATCGATGAGCGCCTGAACATCCCGCGCGATCACGCGGCCGTCCGGGCCGGTGGCGGAAACCTTCGAAAGGTCCGCAAAGCGCGCCTCGGCCAAACCCTTGGCCCGGGGGCTGATCTTCATCTCGCCGGAGGGTGCGGCGGCCGGTACGGCCGCAGGGGCTGCCGCCGGTGCGGCCTCAACCGCCTGGGCGGGCGCAGACACGGGCGCTTCCGCAGCGGGTGCGGTGCCGTTCGGGTCGAACTGCGCAAAATCTTCGCCGGGTTCGCCGATGGCGCACACGTTGGTCAGGCAGGGAACATCGTCGCCCTCTTGAAAAAAGGCCGCCAGCAGCGTGCCGGAAACCTTCGCGCTCTCCTCGAACGCGGCCTTGTCGGTCTCATAGGAAAACAGAACGTCGCCGACGCTGACTGCGTCACCGGGGTGTTTGAACCATTTTGTGATGATGCAGCTTTCTACCGATTGTCCCTGCCGGGGCATAATCACGGCTACTGCCATACGCATCCTCCTACATCCGGATATTCTGAATTTATTCTAGCAGCAGCCCTCAGGGGATTCAATCACGGCACAAACTCTTATCATCAAATTAAACGAAGTTTACAATCGGGAGCGAAAGATTTTGATATGTCTTGTCAAATTGCCGCGCCTGTCGTATAATGAAAAGATCAGATTCCCGCGTAGAGGGGTGACTTCGCATGGCTGTGCGCAATTCCGCAAAGGGCATTGTGCTCGACGGCGACAAAATCCTGCTGAACAGATGCCGCTCCCGTCTGGGGGCTTATTACGCGCTGCCAGGCGGAGGCCAGCATACCGGGGAGACGCTCCCCGAGGCGCTGATGCGCGAGCTGCGGGAAGAGACGGGCATCTCCGTTCGCCCCGTCCGCATGGCAGGGGTTTACGAGCAGATCACCGCAGGGCGGGACTCGGGCTCCGATCACAAGATGTACTTTATCTTCCTCTGCGACTTGACCGATGAGAAGCGCATCCGGCCCACCGAGCGCGATGCCTATCAGGTGGACTGTGAATGGATGACCGTCGCCGAGGCGGAAAAGTGCCGCCTGTTCCCAAGGGTGGTGCGGGACAATCTTCGGCGCATGATCGAAACCGAGCATACGATGTACCTGGGATCGGAGCGAAAGAAATAGCGGGGGAGTGTCATGGAGCTTCGCGCCGCCTGCATTCAAGCGAGGAAAGCCGCGCCGATGGTGGATTTCTATCGGAAAATCTTTGGCCACGAGCCGGAAGTCGACGGCGGCGTGGATTTTCAATTCCGCGCGGAGCGGCTGACTGTTTACCAAATGGGCGAAGGCGAAGGCCCCGAAACACATGGTGGCGCGTTCATCTATGAGGTGACGGATGTCGACGCGGAATATGAACGCCTGGCTGCGCTGGGCTTTCGGGGTTTGAATCCGCCTACGGACAAGCCCTGGGGCGTTCGGTCGTTTATGATTGAGGGCCCCGGCGGGAACCTGGTCAGCTTAACGAAGCGCATTCGCTGAACATACGCGCATTCACGGCCTCAATGAGCCTGGTGGGCGTGTAGGGCCGATATTTCTCTGAAATTCAAGCGCTGGAACGATGACAGCGCCACCAGCCTGACTGGTGGCGCTGTTCCATACCTGCGCTTGCGATCGGGAGAATACCCTTCAGGTATAATCTTAGCGCGGTTGGGGATGGCCATCCACGCTATTCGTCTGGCAAACGACCCGCTGACAGGCGCATGTGAGCGTGGTTTGGCGGATATCAGTATTTCTTTCCCGCAACGCCGCCAACCGCGCTGCCGGCAGGACCGGCGGGGCCCATCGGGCCGGCGGGACCCATCGGACCAGCGGGGCCGCGTTCGCCCTGAGGGCCGGCGGGACCCATCGGACCCGCAGCACCCATCGCACCGGCGGGACCGCGTTCGCCCTGAGGGCCGGCGGGACCCATCGGACCTGCAGCACCCATCGCACCGGCGGGACCGCGTTCGCCCTGTGGGCCGGCGGGGCCCATCGGACCCGCAGCACCCATCGCTCCGGCGGGGCCGCGAGGGCCGGCGGGACCCATCGGGCCTGCAGGACCCATCGGACCGGCGGGACATGTCTGACAAGACCTGCTCTTCATTTTGATCGACCGACTGACGCCCGCCACAGATCCGTTGTCCGAATTGCAACGGATCGCAAGCGATGCAGACTGGCATGAGGCGCTCTCCACAGCGCCGTTGTCTCTGTTTCTCCAATAAAAGCTCATGCGCTTTCCTCCCCATGACGACGCTTCCTGGTGGTATCCACCGCATACTATGCGAAGAAGCAGAATCAGCGCGCATCGTCATGGGAGACGTCAAAACGGAGCGCCTGCCAGCAGACGCCCCATGTGAAAACGCAAGGGTCCATGCGCAAATTGGACACTTTCCGTATTACGCCTTGCGAACCTTGGGCCCGGTGGGGGTGTCCTCGATCACGTAGCCCTTCGCAAGCACCTCGCCGCGGATGCGGTCGGCGTCGGCAAAGCGCTTTTCTTTCTTTGCTGTCTGACGATCTTCCACCAGCGCCTTGATGTCCTCCGGCGTGGTGTCAAGTTTCTTAACCAGAATTCCGAGCACACCGGCCATTTCGCCCAGCGCGTCGAGTCCTGCCTGGATGGCGACCTTCGAGGGCTCCGGCGAGGAGAGCGTCGCGTTCATATCCCGCGCCCAGTCGAAGATTGCGCCCAGCGCATCCGCGGTGTTCAGGTCGGCGTCCATCGCCGCGTCGAAGCGGGCGATGGCTTCTCTGCCGCGGGCTGCAAAGGCTTCTTCCTCCGGAGTCATGGCGCGGTCCGGGGC
>JAEZTD010000011.1 GCA_023443705.1 Bacillota bacterium
CCCTTGATGTAGCCGAGCTCGCGCTTGTTGATTTCAGGCGGGGCCGCGATGTCGCTTTCGGGAATGTTCAATACCTCGTCCACCCGGTCGACGATCAGGCCGATGGACGCGTCGAGAATGTCCACGACGATGATGCAGGTGCGCGAATCGTACGCCCGTTCGGGTTTATTGAAGCGCAGACGAACGTCCATGACGGGGACGATCTTCCCCCGGAGGTTGATGATCCCCTTCATGTAGACGGGAAAATCCGGTATCTCCGTGATCGGCTGAAGTCCGATGATCTCCTTGACATAGTCTATGCTTATGCCAAAGATGTCGTTTTCAATGGAAAATGTCAGATACAGGTCTTCCCGGGTGTCATCGCTTCCATGCGATTCCAAACCAGATGATCTCTGCATGAGTGATGTCTCCTTAGCAATCGAATTGTTCACGGTCTCTGCGGGGATGCGTGTCCGCATACACTCGGTCGATCATGGCAAACTCGGCCAATTTCCCCAAAAAAAGGTTACACGCTCCGATTCCCCCTCCGATTTGATGATCCATATGTTATACTTCGTCCGGGTAATTCAAAAGTTTATAATGTGTTATGTTATTCCTTATGTGTATTATCGATATAAATGGAGTTAATCCTCCAGTTATTGGCGGTTTCCCAACAAAAACCACCGCCGAAAAGTGAATCCGCGCAATTCTCCATTACATAATCTTGCTTTTAGTCCTCTTATCGCGTTACGCTATGTGCTTTTAATCCCGTTCTCCTGTTCAAGGAGTTCGTCGACGCCCATACTCACGTAAGGTGAAACGGGGAACCTTGGTGAGAAGATGCCTTCGGTGTCAGGCCCATAAGGTCGACAGAAACGGAGCAGGCGGCGGACATTGCGGATGCCTTGTTCTCGAAGCTACTGCGCCCTGAATGAAACGGGGTATTTCGCGGGGTGCGAAACAAAAGAAAAAGTCCGGAATCTCAATGATTCCGGACTTTTTCGATGGAGGCGTGAACCAGATTTGAACTGGTGAATAAAGGTTTTGCAGACCTTTGCCTTACCACTTGGCTATCACGCCGAATTAGGGGATAACCTTATGTGGACGGGCTTGCACCCGTCCACATAAGGTGTTCTGGAGCGGTAGACGAGACTCGGACTCGCGACCTCAACCTTGGCAAGGTTGCGCTCTACCAACTGAGCTACTACCGCATGGGGTTGGTGCCTTGGGGCGGAGTTGAACCACCGACACGTAGATTTTCAGTCTACTGCTCTACCAGCTGAGCTACCAAGGCAAGTTGGCGACCTGGAAGGGGCTCGAACCCTCGACCTCCAGCGTGACAGGCTGGCATTCTAACCAACTGAACTACCAGGCCGCATTCTTGGTGGGAACAACAGGGCTCGAACCTGTGACCCCTTGCTTGTAAGGCAAGTGCTCTCCCAGCTGAGCTATGCTCCCATGTTCCCAACCGTGCCGCAATCGCGGCGACAGATGGTATTCTACTAGAAAACGGATGCAATGTCAATACCTATCGCAACATTTTTATCTGGTTAAGCTGTCCGTCTGAAAATGACAGGATTACGCGCAGTGCGCGTTGATAATGACAGCACGTACACCATATTCACGACCGTTGCGCACGCCCCGAAACCGACGGATCCCTCGGCCGGCCTGTAAAGCCGAAGCTGCCGTTCCGGATGCCGTTTCTGCGATCCCTTTACGGCATCAGGTCGGAAGTGAATCCGGCGCAGATGGCGAATGACCATCGCGTTCAAACCGGCCTCCGACTTGCCCGTATGCTCGGCCTTCCCGATACGCGCGGGAAGGCCTTCTCTTCCGCTGCGTCCAGAATATGAAGAACCTGGCCAAAGCCTTCTTCATCCCGGTTTTCTTCTTGCTTGCAGCTCCCTTTCAAGCGGCCACTCTCCGGCAAAGCCGGAAAGCGGCCGCTTGTTGACGGGCTGTGGCCTCCTCCCGTTCCGGACGGGGCCTTTCGCTCTATTTCTCCACTTCTTCGCCGGCCACCGCAACGTAACCGGCACCGGTGATGAGGGCCTGTCCCTCATCGGTGGTCAGCCAGTCGTAGAGTTTGCGCTGAGGGCTGTCCTCGGGCGCATCAGCCCGGACGGCAGCGTAGAAATCCTGGGTGTAGGGGTAAGCGCCGGAGGCGATGGCCTCGTTTTCCGGCGCAATGCCGCCCACCGCAAGGAGGCGGATGTTGGCGTTCGAATACATGTTGTGCACGTAGTAGTATACCGAGTAGCCCAGCGCGCTGGGCGAATCCTTGTAGGAGGCGACCGCGTCGATCAGTTCGGCCATTTCGTCGGTGCGCAGCTCCCGGGGCGCCTCCATCATGGCCCTGCCCTTCATCACCTGCCGCTCCATCATCACCTGGCTGCCGGAGTTCTCGATGCGCTGGTAGGCGACGATGGCGAGGTCGTCGCCGCCCACATCCTTCCAGTTTGTGACCTTTCCGGTGTAAATGTCCACCAACTGGTCCTGCGTGAGCGATGTGACCGGGTTGGCCGGGTTTGCGAGGAAGACCAGCGCGTCGCGGCCGATGGGCTTCATCAGAAGTTTCACGCCCATCTGGTTTGCGTAGTCGTAAGCATCCTGGCTGGGTTCGTAGACCAAAAGGAGGTCCGCGCGGCCGTCCACCAGCGCGTAGAACGATTCGGTCGTCTTGCTGTGGCCGATGGCGGACTGCGCGATTTCAGCGGGGCATCCGGTGGCCGCCTGCATCAGCTGGTAACTCAGCGGCAGCGTCGCGGTGGAGCCGTCGACGATCGGGTAATCATCCACGCTGATTTCCGGCGCGGCGGCCATCGCCGGAGCGGCGAGCATCAGGGTCAGCATAAGCGCAAAAAATGCGATCTTTTTCATCTCAGCATCCTCCGTCAATCCATCAATTGGTCATACAAGGAACCGGATACGATCCACTTGCCTTCTGCGTCGATTACGCCCCAGCGCTGCGCGTCCTCCACGTAATACCTTCCGGGAATCAGCATGTAAAGCTGCCGGTAGAGCACCGGAAGCACCGAATTGCCATCCGAATCGACCACGCCGCATCGGTAGGTTCCGTAGATCGCTTCTTCATAAGGATCGCTGCCCTCGTACTGGATTAAACGCGTCTTAAACCGGGAGACCACGTAAAGCGTGCGGTTGTCCCACCCGTCCAGATAGTACAACCCCTGCGCGTTCAATACTTCGCGGCCCGACAGGTCGTAGAGGGCGCAGTCGCTGGAGGCGGTGGCCAGCACCCGGTTTTCGGGCGCGTCGCCCCAAAGATCAAAGGAAAACCGGTCGTCCAGCGCAAACAGGCGCTCGCCCGCTGTGTTGTAAAGCGTCGCCTTTTTCTTATCCACGACGACGAACAGCGCCCGCGTATCGCTGCCGATGACGTAGCCATCCTTGCTCATGCGCAGGGAGAAAAGCTGCTTCCCGTCCGATGGGCGAACGAGGAAGGCGCGGGTTCCCCGCATCAGCAGCGCAACTTCGCCACCCTGAAGGAAGCCTCGGTCGTCGTCGTAGGAGGGCTTGACGATCCATTTTCCGGCGGTATCGATGATGCCGGTCTTGCCCTTCTCCTTCGCAATCGCGTAGCCGTTTAAGAAGTTCTGCGCCCAGTCGAATTTGGGCTTGACGGCCCACCGGCCCTGCGGCGTCAGAAAGCCGTAGAGCCCGTTTTCGCCGTAGGCGGAGATGAAGCCCCCGGTCAGCGTATTCGAATAGAACCTTGCTCTGACGCCGGTGGGTTCGGGCTCGCCGCCAGCGGGCATGTACAGTAGCTGCGGCGTATCGGATTCTTCGTGGGAAACGAGCAGGAATCCGCCATCGCCGTCCGGCGAAACCGCGTCGTAGGCTGCGGGCACGAGTTCCTCGAGCGTGCGGCTCATCGCGCCGAACAGGCCGCCCACGGAGTAGATGAGGGCGTCGCCGTCCGGGCTGTAGTCGATGCTCTCGTAGAGAAAGTCTGTCAGCTGCCGGCCCTGGGCGTCCAGCAGGGCGTAGCGCGGCGGCGCGTAGTCCTGGCCCTCAGGCAATTCGACTTGGGCGGACTGCGCGGCGAAGAGTTCTTCCTCCGCCGGAGTTTTTCCGCTTGTCACGGAATAAATGGACAGGTACGTTCCGGGCTCGGTCAAAAGGGCGCCGTTCCAGGCGTAGATGTCCGAAAGCCGCTCCCGGTTGACCGCAAAGCTGCGCTCCTCCGCCAGCGCGCCGCAGGACATGAGGGCGAGCGCGATCAGCGCCGCCACCGCTCTTTTCATGGCCTCATCTCCCCACATTTACGCATTCTCCGGATATTAGACGAATGCGTGGCGCGGCGGTTGCCTGAAAATACAAAAAACCGGCAAAAACTGCCGGCAAACCTCATGGTCCCATCCAGTCGTTCCCAGTAACCTGCGCGCCGGGAACGCGTTTCTGCCATCAGTGGCACACTGATGGTAGAAACCATACCATAAGTCAGTGCGCGCCCGGAAATTCCGGAGAATTTCAGGCGCGCGCAGTTCCTCTTCCTTTGCGCCGAAAACCGTCGGGGTTTTTCAGCGCCCCAAATGTCAGGCGTTGTATTGATCTATCAGCGCCGTGAGCGCCTGATAATCGCCGTGAAACACGCATCCGGCGATGCCTGCGCTGGCCGCGCCTTCCACATTGTGGGGGAGGTCGTCTACGAAGAAGCATTCCTCGGGCTTCATGGTAAAAGTGGAAAGTGCGTATTCGAAGATTTCGCGGCCAGGCTTTGCGAGGCCGACCAGCGCGGAAATCACTTCACCGTCGAAGTGCTTCAGAATGGGCATGTTCACTTTGAATTCCGCATAACGCGCCGGCGCGTTGGACAGCGCGATCAGCCGGAAGCCCCGCGATTTCATGGCTTTTAGAAACACTTCTGCGCCGGGAAGCGGCGTCATGTGTTCCGGCCAGTGCAAAATGACGTTTTCAAGCGCTGGATGCAGCCGCTCCGGCAGCCGGGCGCGGGCGTTTTCGCAAAGCTGCGCTTCGGACAATTGGCCTGCGTCGCAAAGGCCCCAGTCCGGATGGGCAAAGAGCGCCGCGACGACAGCGTCCCGGTCCTCGTCGCTTTCCACCCAGGGCGCGGTCATGGCGGCCGGGCTGTAGATTACTGTCACGTTTCCGAGATCGAGCAAGAGATTCCGTATCATCTTTCCGCCTCCTCTTTCCGCCATTATAAAGGCCGAACTTGCAAAAAGCAACAAAACCGGGTATGATGAGCGTAAACGGTTCCGTATTCCGGGGAGGGGCGCGCAATGAAGGTCTATACCATCCGGGACATCGCAAGGCGTGCGGGGGTGGGCATTTCCACCGTTTCGCGCGCGCTCAACAACCGCCCGGACGTCGGGGAAGAGACCCGTCAGAGGGTGATGCGCATTGTCGAGGAACTGGGCTACGCGCCCAACGCCAACGCCAAAAATCTCAAACAGCGGGCGAGCGGACTGTCGGCGATCATCGTGCGCGGAAGGCGAAACGGCTTTTTGACCGGCATCGCCGAGCAGATGACCGATTTCGGCATGGAGATGGGGCATCAGTTCCTGATTGAGTTCATCGACGAGGGCGGCATGGAACTCGAGGCCGCCTACCGCCTGGTGGCGGAGAAAAAGCTGGAAGGCATTTTTTTCCTGGGCAGCAACGTGGACGGGCGAAGGGACGAGGTTGGGCAGTTGGGCATCCCCTTGGTTTTCGTGACGGTGGACGCATCCGGCGTCGCTTCTCCCGGCGTTTCCAGCGTCAGCGTGGACAACCGCGCCTGCGGCCGGGAAGCGATGGCGCACCTGATCGCAAAAGGGCACCGAAAAATCGCGGTGATGGGCGGCAATCGTGGCGCTGGCGATGGCATCGGCCTGCGCTTTCAGGGCGCGATGGACGCACTTCAGGCGAGCAACGTGGATTTTGATGAAGGGCTGTACTCCTCCAGCTCCTTCAGCATGGAGGGCGCTTACCGGGCGGCACTGGAGATGATTGGGCGCAGGCGGGATTTTACCGCGCTTTTCACGATGAGCGACGTGATGGCCATCGGTGCGATGCGGGCGCTTCGGGAGTCGGGCCTCGGCGTCCCGGCGGACGTCAGCGTAATCGGGTTTGACGGCATCGAGCTCGCCCGCTTTACCCAGCCGCCGCTGACCACCATCGAGCAGCCGGCGACCGAGATCGCGAAGGCTGGTGTGGAACTGATGCTCCAGCTGCTGGAAGACCCTGAGGACTGTGCGTATAGGATTGTGGAGGGGCGGCTGATCGAAGGCGGCTCCGTGCGCGCGGTCTGACAGCGGGGGCATCGAACCATCCCCGCCGCGCCGGCATAGCATGGTGCATGGGGGTGGATGTCCATGGCGAAGTGTTCGGGGCGCGGAAGGAACCCGTGCATGCGGCTGGTGGCCGCGCTGATGATTGTCGTCGGGCTTGCGATCGTGCTGTTCTGTGTGCCCTACTGGTTCTGGGCGGCCATCCTGGGCCTAGCGATGGCCATTTTGGGCATCATCCTTTGGAACGCGTAACACAGATCAGAAGGAAACACAAAGGAAGCCCGCGGCAAAAGCCGCGGGCTTCCCGCAATCGAAAGATACGTTGCGGTTCAATTGCTTTTTAGATTGCGCGCTCCACCTTGCCGCTGCGCAGGCAACGGGTGCAAACGCTCATCCGCTTGGGCGCGCCGCCGACGACCACCCGCACGCGCTGCGTGTTGGGAGCCCAAGTCCTGCGCGTCTTCTTGTTGGAAT
>JAEZTD010000208.1 GCA_023443705.1 Bacillota bacterium
TCCAGCGGGATGTCGCCGCCTTCGTAGCGCACCACGCGCGCGTTGACCGGCGAGGCGGGCACCGCGTCCACCGTGTCCATGTGGGCGATCAGGCCAATGGCTGGGGCGTTTTCTGCGTTTGCCGGGATGGAGCCGTACACGTAGCCGTGTTGATCGATCCGGGCATCCGAAATGCCCAGCGCCTTCATCTCTTCCACCAGCGCCTGCCCGAAGATCAGCTGGCCGGTGGTGGTGGGGCAGGTTGTCGCGTTTTCGTCGGACGCAGTGTCAAACCGCACGTAGTTCAGAAGCCTCTCATAGGCGCGCATGATTCGCACTTCCTTTTTCTGTTTCAGCCTTCAGGTTGCGCCGTTCCGCCCTGGATTATCGCACCCTGGCCCGAATCGCTCTTTCTGCGGTAGAGCTTTCTGTCAAGAGACCAGATGCGCTCGGTGAAGCTGCCGGGGTTCACCGCCGACAGCGCGCGGTCCATCTCGTACATGCGGGCGTCCAGAAGGTCGATGAGGTGCAGTACCTCGGCCTCCGGGATCATGGGACGGCGCGGGCTGCCGTACTCTGGCAGGTCGTGGTGGGAGAGGATCATGTGTTCAAGGAGCACGAGCAGTTCCCGGGGCGTACCCAGCGCCTGACCTGCCTGCTCCAGCTCCGCGACGCCCGCCACCAAATGGCCGATCAGGTTGCCCTCCACCGAATAATCGCTGACGAGGCCCATTTCGTCGGAGTCAAACTCCCGGATCTTGCACAAATCGTGCAGCATTACGCCCGCGGCGAGGAGATCCCCGTCCAGCTGGGGGTAGATCGCCGAAATCGCGTCAGCGTCCCGGAGCATGGTGGTGATGTGGTGCAATAGGCCGCTTCGCTCTGCGTGGTGCAGCTTCGACGCGGCGGGGTAGTAGACGAGCTGTTCGCGGCATTCGTCGATTCGGTAGCGGACGATGGCGCGCAGTGCCTCGCCCCCAATCCGGTCGATGCGCTCGTTCAGCTGCGCCATCATGTCGTCTCCGGACTCCGGCGCGCAGGGGACGAGCTGGCCGAGGTCCACACCGTCAGCCGGTTCCGTAGGGCGCATCTTGTCCACCCGGAGTTGGGGCCGGCCGTTGTACTCCAGCATCATCCCGCGAATCTTAACCACCGTCGAAGGCTTGGGCGGCGGTGTCTGCCCATCCCACATCTTGGCGTTGACCTCGCTTGCGCGGTCGCTGAGGGTGAGGTCCAGGTATTTTGTGCCGTTGGTAGAGGTGCGCTGCTCTGCGGCGCGCACCAGAAGATAGCCTTCGATCATCTGTCCCTTGATCATCGCGGACAGCTGCGGCTGCTGCTGGGACTGCATGGTTTCCTCCTTGAAGTCAATCGCGGGTTGTGCTACAATCATATATCAAACGCCTGTTTTTGGCAAGCATCGGGGGGAGAAAGATGAAATACGTGCTCGTCGTGGGCGACGGCATGGCGGATTTTCCGCTGGAAAAACTAAATGGGAAAACACCGCTGGAACACCTCGCGTTACAATCCTTCGACAGGATCGGCGGCGGCGAACTTGGGCGGCTGCGCTCCTGCCCGCCGTCGCTCCCGCCGGGGAGCGACGTGGCGTTTCTGACCCTTCTTGGCAACGACGCGGCGGGTGTGTACGCCGGAAGGTCGCCCCTTGAGGCGGCGGGTATGGGCGTCGTGCTGCGGCCCGGCGAGGTAGCCTTCCGCATGAACCTGGTGGCGCTGGGCGCTGGCGCGGAGGGCTTAAAAATGCTCAGCCACAACGGCGGCGGTATAGAGGGCGCGGAAGCGCTCGCGCTGGCAAGGGCGGTGACCGCCGACCCGGAATTTCAAACAATCGGCGCGGAGCGGGGGCTCGTCATCCACGAGACCGACACCTTCCGCCACATCGCGGTGGCAAAGGGCAGCGCCGCGGAGTTTTCACTGAAGCCACCCCACGACATCGCGGGGCAATTTGTCCGGGACTTCCTGCCCGCAGGCTCCGGCGGAAGATGGCTCCTGCGGCTCCAGGACGCCGCCCATCGAGCGCTTTCAAGCCATCCGGTCAATTTGAAGCGCGCCGAGAAAGGGCTTCTGCCCGCCAATTCCGCCTGGTTCTGGGGCGCGGGGGAGGCCTGTGTGCTGCCGGATTTTACCCGAAAGTACGGCGTCAAAGGCTCGGTGATCTCCGCGGTGCCGCTGGTGAAGGGCATCGCGCTGCTCAACCGGCTGAAGGCGCCGGAGGTCGAGGGGGCCACGGGGCTTCTCGACACCAACTACGAAAACAAGGTCGCCGCGGCGCTGGAAGCGCTGGCGGCGGGGGACGACTTCGCACTGGTGCACATCGAGGCGCCGGACGAGATGAGCCACGACGGTAGCCTTGAGAACAAGCTTGAGGCCATCCGGCGCTTGGACGCGCGGGTCGTGGGCCCGCTCCTTGAAATGCTGCCCGCGCTGGGCGGTTTTCGGATGCTCCTGATGCCCGACCACTACACGCTTCTGTCCACCCGCACCCACGATGCGACGCCCGTGCCCTTCGCCCTCTACGACAGCCGAACGGATGTCTCTCCCAGAGCGTTTACCGAGCGGGCGTGCGCGGAAGCGCCGGTGCTGGAGACCGGCGATCAACTGATGAAGCTGTTGTTTGAGATGAAATAAAGCGCAACCCGCAAAATGAAGCGCCCCGCGAAATGCGGGGCGCTCGCTTACTTCTGTTCCACCATCTGCGTCATGTGCTCCCGGAGCTTTTCAAATGTCAGCTGGCTGATGACGTGCTCGATCCGGCAGGCGTCCTGCTGCGCGGTTTCGGCGTCCACGCCAAGCTCGGTCAAAAAGCGGGTGAGCAGCGTGTGGCGTTCATAGACCTGCTCAGCCAGCGCGCGCCCGGCGTCGGTCAGGTGGATGCCGCCCGCATCGTCCACGGTGATGAGCAACGCCTGCTTGAGATTTGCCATCGCCACGCTGACGCTGGGCTTCGAAAAATCGAAGTA
>JAEZTD010000018.1 GCA_023443705.1 Bacillota bacterium
GTCCAATCCTGGCCGTAGACGCCGTAGTAGCTGCGCATGGAGGACGCGTAGGAGTACATCATGTCGCCGATCTTGTAGGCGGCTTCCGGATACTTCGTGTCAACGGAGACGACGAAGGGGTTGCCGGTGGTGGCGTCATAGGGGAAGGAGATGACGTTCCGGTAGCCTTCCGGCCCCACGAGCGGCAGCAGGTTGCCGTACTGCTTGTACATGTCGCCGCCCAGGTTTGTGAACAGGATGTAGCCGCCCGCGGAGGCGCCCAGGCGTCCGCTCTCGCCCAGCTGGGTGAGGCCGGCCAGGTCCTGGGTGTAGGAGCCCACATAGTACAGGCCGTCCTTGGTCAGATCCGCCATGTACTGAACGCCCTTCTTGAATTCGTCCTTGTAGAAGGGCACGGTCACCTTGCCATCTTCCAGGTACAGGCCGAAGGCATCGGGCAGGGTGTTGGCGGTGGTGTCGAGGTCAAGGTTGTAATAGGTGAAGGCGTTCATGATCAGGCGGTCGCCGTTGGTGAACCAGCCATCCTGATAGTCGCCCGCGAAGGGGATTTCGTCGGTGGCGTCGCCGTTTCCGTTGGCGTCCTGATCGCGGAACGCTTCCAGAACCTTCCGGAACTCGTCCAGCGTAGCGGGCTTCTCAAGGCCCAGGTTTTTAAGCCACTGTTCGTTGATCCAGGCCTTCGTCGCCATGCGGCAATGGTAGCACTCGTTGACTTCCGGCAGCGAGTAGATGTTGCCGTCGGTCTGGGTGTAGCGATCCTTCGTGCCCGGGTACTGATCGAACACCTGTTTGGTGAAGCGGCCGTGCTTTTCGATCAGGTCGTTGAGGGGCAGGAACATGCCCTCTTCGACGCCGTACTTGGCGACCATCGCGTCGGTCATGCCCACCGACAGGAAGATGTCCGGGTACTCGCCGGAGGAGAGGATCAGCGAGAGCTTCTCGGCGCGGTTCTCGAAGGGAACCAGCTCGAAGCTCAGGTCGACGTTGGTGACTTCCTCCACCCACTTGACGTAGGCGTTGGTTTCCCAGTCCTCGATGGAGGAATGATCGGTGACGGCGATGGTCAGCTTGATGTCGCCAAAGTTGTCGCAGAGCTTGTAGTCAGACAGGTCCTCGTCGTGCGCCCACTCCGGCGCCCACGCAAAGGCGCTGGACGCGCAGCCCAGAACCAGGACTACGGCGAGCAGGAAGCTCATCAGTTCACGAAGTTTCCTCATGATACAATCCTCCTTCATGATGGTGTATCGCATGCGCCTGAGGCGCGGGATACCATTCGAGCAGACGATTCCGGCGAAACCGCAATCGTTTGCGATGGGTACGGGGTCGGGTTCCTGAACTTCCTTCGGGAAGCTTCCCAGAGCCGGTTCCTAGCCCTTCACCGAGCCGATCATGATGCCCTTGACGAAGTACTTCTGAACGAACGGGTAGATTAGAAGCAGCGGCAGGCAGGACACCACGATCACCGCGTATTTCAAAAGGTTTGACATGCCGCGGCGGGTGGCCATGTCGCGCAGGTCCGCCGTTACGGTCATGTCCATCTGGTTCAGGATCAGGATGTTCCGAAGCACCACCTGCAGCGGGAACAGCTTCTTGTCCGAAAGGTAGAGGAACGCGTCAAAGTAGCTGTTCCAGATGCCCACCGCGCAGTAAAGGCCGATGACCGCCATGATGGGGCCGGAGAGCGGCAGGAGGATGTTCGTCAGCTGCCGCCACACCGAGCAGCCGTCGATGCCCGCGGCCTCGTACATCTCCTCGGGGATCGAGGTGGTGAAATAGGTGCGCATCAGAATCACGTGCCAAGCGCTCATCGCACCGGGCAGAATCACGGCCCAGCGGGTGTCGTAGAGCTTCAGGCTCTTGATGAGCAGGTAATTGGGCACCAGCCCCGCGTTGAACAGCATCGTGAACAGCACCATGCCGCCGATGATCCCCCGGCCATAGAAATCCTTTCGGGACAGACAGAACGCGCACAGCGTGGTCAACACCAGGTTGATCAGCGTGCCAAGCGCCATGTAGATGAAGGAGTTCAGGTAGCCGGTCATGATCGAATCGTACTTGAACACAACCTGGTAGGCGACGATCGTGGGCTCCACCGGCAAAAACCACACCTTGCCCGCCATAACCGCATCGGTGGACGACAGCGAAGCGCTGACCACGTAAACAAGCGGATAGGCGACGCTCAAGAGCGAGACCACGAGGATGAGGGTGGCGACCACGTCAAAAAGGTTGTCGTTCCAGCGCTGGTGGATCCGGTTCTTCCGGTGCGCCCTGGGAATCTTGAGCTTAAACTGTTCAGCCATGGGAACCGCCTCCTTACAGCACGCTTACGTCGCTGACGCGCCGGGAGAGCGCGTTGACCAGAACCAGCATCACCAGGTTCACCACCGAATTGAACAGCCCCACCGCCGTGGAAAAGCTGAAGTTGCTGTTCAGGATGCCGATCTTGTACACGTAGGTGGAGATGACCTCCGACACGGGCGTATTGAAGTTGTTCTGCATCAGGTAGATCTTTTCAAAGCCAACCGAGAGAATGCTGCCCGCGTTCAGGATGAACAGCGTGATGATCGTGGGCGCGATGTAGGGCAGATCGATAGAAAGGATTTTTCGCAGCTTCGACGCGCCGTCCACCCTCGCCGCCTCGTAAAGCTCCAGCGGTACGCCCGAAAGCGCCGCCAGGTATACGATTGCGGAATAGCCCATCGTCTGCCACACGCCCGTCCACACGTACAGAGAGCGGAAGTATCCCGCATTGCCCATGATGTTGGGCGCCTGCGTGCCGAGCAGCCGGTAGACTTGGGTCACAACGCCGCTGGACACATCCGTAAACTGCAGGATCATTGACACCAGAACCACGGTGGAGATGAAGTAGGGCATGTAGGTGACCATCTGCACGCTCTTTTTGAACCACTTAACATTGCTCTCGTTCAGGCAGACAGCCAGGAGAATGGGGATCGGGAAGCTGGCCAAGAGGCTGTAAAGGCTGATGAGCAGCGTGTTTTTGATGATGTTCCATGAATTTGGCGATTGGAAGAACGTTTCAAAGTGCTTGAGGCCTGCCCAGGGGCTGGACCAGATGCCCAGCCGCACCTTGTAGTCCTTGAAGGCGATTTGCGCGCCCAGCATCGGGTAGTACCGGAACACCAGCATATAGACGAGCGGCAGCAGGATTAAGAGGTAATAAGGCATGCTCTTGATGAGCTTACGCTTTATCCCCTTCCATCCGCTCGCCCGGGTCAGGCTTCCCACGCCGGTCATACGCATCCCTCCGTCGAGGTTTTTTAACATCGTAGTATTATTTTATAGTCAGTTAACAATAAAAGCAATACCGAACCGCGAAAATAACAAAAAAATTAACGTATACGCGGCGTTGTTTGCAGCGGTTCTGCCCATTTAATAACATCATGAAATTATAAGTCTTGTTTTCCGGGCGCTTCTGTGCTATACTGGCTCCATCCGATTGCCGGGAGGCGGGTGGGTATGGCGGCGGGAAAGACCTATGACCAGGCGTACATCAAGCGGCACAACATCCAGCGCATTTTAAACCTGCTTGACGAGTGCCATTCCCTTTCCAGGACCGAGCTCGCCCAGATCTCCGAAATGAGCGCCACCAGCATCACCCGAATCGTCGGCGCGCTGATCTCGCTGGGCCTCGTGCGGGAAGTCGCGATCGCGTCCTCCGCAGGCCGCGGCCGCAAGGCGGTCATGCTGGAGAAATGCCCTGACGGCATCTACGCCGCCGGGTTTCATTTGGATACCGAAGTTCTGAAGTTCTGCCTGATCGACTTTGAAAGCCACCTACATTATACCTCCGTCCAACCGGTGCCCTCCGGCACCCAGACGCCCGAGGCGCTGGCCCGGTGCGCCCGAGAGATGTACCGGAGCGCGCCCAGAAGCCTCGTCTCCGACTGGCGGCGCGTGCGTATGCTGGGCGTCAGCCTTTCGGGTACGGTGGATTACCACACCGGCATCGTGACCCGCTCGGCACAAATGGGCTGGCAGAACGCTGACCTGGGGCACGCCTTCTCCAGGGAATTCAGCCTTCCGGTTCGGATTGAAAACGATGTGAAAAGCTGTCTGACCGGCGAAAAGATGCGCTTTGGCATCCCGCAGGAGCAGGACACCTCCTACCTTTACATCGGCCGCGCTGGCATCGGCGCCGCCTCCACCGCCAACGGGCGGCTGATCCGGGGCAAGGATAACGCCTCCGGCGAAATTGAAGAGATCCCGCTGGGCGGCGGCGACACGCTGGACCGCCACCTGATGAACCGCTACCTGCTCGAGCGGGCGCTTCTGTCCGAGCCGGGCGTCGCGGGGGTCGGCGACATCATCGATGCCTACCGCCAGAGGATCGGCTGGGCGCGGATGCTGGTTAGCGACTTCCAGCGCCACATGCGGCTGCTTCTGAGCATGATCGACAACCTCTTAAACCCCCACCAGATCATTCTGGGCGGCGAAACAATCCACGATTTCGCACCGCTGATGGAGGGCATCCTGAGCGACCGCGTGTTCTCCGGCCATGACTACTACGAAACCTGCGCCTACGGCGTGGCGATCATCGCCATGCAGGAGGCGGTGCAGGGGATGCTCGTGGGAGCGCAGAGTTAGCGCATGTTTGGACGAAAGAAGAAGGTGGCCATGCTCACGCTGTACGGCGCGGATGGCAAAGAAACCTATAAAGGCGCGCTTGCGGCCTGGCCGATACCGGACGACGAGGTGGTCCGCCTCAGCATCCGCTATTTTAACGATCCCGAGCCCTGCCACCTCCACCGCTCGGCGGTCTGCCAGCGGGCGTTTCTGGAGATCCTCGAGGCGCATCTGGGCGCGGAAAAGGAACCCGTGGCGCGCCTGGGCGCGGAAAAGGCCGCCTGGTTTTCCGGCGCGGCGCGGTTTTCGCTCCGGGAGGATGAACGATGAGACGGATTCTCGCACTGATCGCGGCGCTGCTCCTTCTGACGGCGGGCGCGCGCGCCAAGGCGCATACGGTTGATTACTACTTCCTGAGCTACTGTGAAAGCTGCGATCCCGCGGAGGATTTCTCCGCCCAGTTCAATGCGTTGACCGGCGCAAGGCTGGAAGGCAGCGTCTTCAGCGCCCACAACGCCGCAACCGACGCCGGGCGGGCCGCGCTCCAAACGGCGATGGCCCAATACGGCCTCTCGGACGAAGTGCTGCCCATGGCGGTGGTGGACGGCAAAGTCTACCGGGGCGCGAACGAGCTGAACGAAAAATTGCCGCCCGACGCGCTGAATTGGGGCGGTGGCACCGTAAGCCAGGTGGTCTACCTGTATACCCCCGCCTGCGAGAGCTGCGCCCGGGCGGAGGCCGAACTGGAAGCGCTGCCCCGGACCGTCAATGTGAAGCGGGGCGACCTCTCCTTCGACTCTGAGGTGCTGGTGACCCGCTACGACGTGACAAGGCACACCGGCGTCGCGGACGCGCTTTTTGACGCCTACGGCGTGCCGGATGACAAGCGAGTGACGCCCGCGGTGTTCCTGCCTGGCAGGGCGCTGACGGGCATCGAAGAGATCGAACAAAACCTCTCCTCGTGGGTGTCGCTGGGCTGGGCGGTGGGCGAGGTGTCCGTCGCGCCCGTCGAAGTGGGCACGAAAACAGGGGGATTCCTGGGCTCATTGGTTTCGGGCCTCGTCGCGGGCTTCAACGGTTGCGCGCTGTCGATGCTTTTGATGTTCCTCTCGCTGGTAATGAGCCTTCGCAAGAACGCCTGGCCCGCGGTGGCGGCGTTCCTTCTGGCCAAGCTGGCCTGCTGCCTCGCGATCAGCTCGCTGCTCCTCGGCATCTTGCAGGCGCTGAACCCCACGTGGCTCGCGCCCGCCCTGCGCATCGTGCTGACCGCCATGACGGCCGTCCTCGCGCTTCTCACGCTGCGGGACGCCTGGTACGCGAGGAAAGGCGACCTGGGCCGGATGAAAAACCAGCTTCCGACGGGACTTCGCGGGAAGCTCCACAGCGCGATGCGGGCGCTGGCCGGGAAGAAGCTCCTGATCCCCGCCTCCATCGCGCTGGGCTTTCTGGTGGCCGCAGGAGAATTTCTGTGCGCGGGTCAACTGTACCTGGCGCGCCTGGTGGGCGCTAACGGGTGGGCGGGCGCGGAGCGGCTGATGCACCTGCTCTACTACTGCCTGGGCTTTATCGCGCCGTCTGCGGCAATTGCCGGCGCGATCCTCATGGGGCGGTCCTCGGCGGCGGTGTCCATGGCCCTCGCCCGCCACATCGCACTGATCAAGCTCCTGACCGCCGTCGCGATGCTAATCCTGATCGCGTTGGCGTGGGTGATCTAACAAAGAATGCGGAGGTAGAGAAACATGAATATCCTGCTCGAGGTATGCTGCGGCAGCGCCGACGATGTCATCCAGGCATACCTGGGCGGCGCGAACCGCGTGGAGCTCAACTCCTGCCTGTTCCACGGCGGCCTGACGCCCTCCGTCGGAGAACTGATCGTGGCGAAGCGAAACGTGCCGATCCCGGTCATGACCATGATACGTCCCCGCCAAGGCGGCTTCTGCTACACCGCCGCGGAGTTTGAGACGGCGCTGGCCGATGCGGAAGCGCTGCTCGGTTACGGCTCCGACGGGCTGGTTTTCGGCTTTCTGAACAACGACGGCACGCTGGATGAGGACAGGTGCAAACATCTGGTGGCGCTGGCGGGCAAGAAGGAAACGGTGTTCCACCGGGCGATCGACGTGACGCCTGACTGGCGCAAACTCCTCGAACGGCTGATCCACCTGGGCGTCACGCGGGTTTTGACCAGCGGCCAGGCCCCCGACGTATTTTATGGCACCGACGTGATCCGCGAGATGGTCGAATTCGCCCAGGGCGCAATCCAGATCCTCCCGGGCGCGGGCGTGAACGTCAAGAACATCGACCGAATCATCGCGGAAACCGGCTGCGGCCAGATCCACGTGGCAAGGTTTGCCCGCCGCACGGACCCCTCCACCCGGAACAACCAGGATATCTTTTTCGGCGGCGCGCTGTATCCGCCGGAGGATGGCTACGATGTGACCGACCGCGGCTATATCGCCCAGCTGCGCAGCCGCTGCGGAGAGTAAACGCTCCAGACCACGAGCCTATCAACAAAGCTCGGTAGGGTTTCGGTCGTTCCCGGCGGCGTGTACGCCGGGAACGGGATAGCGCCACCAGTCAAGCACACTGGTGGCGCTATCTGTACCTTTGGTCAGCGCGCCGCCCGGAAATCCGTGAGGATTTCAGGCGCACGCAGGATTTCTTCCTTCGCACCCGCAAAACCACAGGGGATTTCGATGCGTTGAGCGCTCACCGCTTCATGGCTTCCAGCGCGCCGCCGACCATCGCATCCACCGACAGCCCATAGGCGTCCAGCAGCGCATCCGCATGCCCGCTTCGCGGGTATATGTCCTTGAGGCCCAGCCGGATCACGCGGCAGGGATGTTCCCGGCAGGCGACCTCGCAGATGGCGCTGGACATGCCGCCGTAGATGTTGTGATCCTCAATGGCGACGGCGCAGTCCGTGCGCTTCAGGACCTCCGAAACGCCCTCCGAATCAATGGGCTTTGCGGTGGAAACGTCCGCAAGAATGCCGTATACGCCCTTTTCCTTCAGCCGCTCCAGCGCCTCCAGTGCCCGGTTCATGATGAAGCCGGAGGCGAAAATCGCCACATCGCTGCCGTACTCTTTCACGATGCGAAGCTTCCCAATCTGAAACGGTGTATCCTCCCCAAACACTTCCGGCTCCCGCCCGCTGCCCAACCGCAGGTAGACCGGGCCTTCAAAAGCCATCATGGCCTTCGCCGCCTGGTACGCTTGCCCCGCGTCCGCCGGGGTCAGGATGGTCACGCCCGGCATGGCGCGCAGAATGCCAACGTCCTCATAAAACTGGTGCGTCACGCCCTCGCGCTCGCCGCCCAGCATGCCACCATTTAGGCCGATCAATTTGACGTTCAGCCCTGGGTAGGCAACGAAGGTGCGAATCATCTCGCAGGCGCGCATGGTCAGAAAGCCCGCGTAGCTGACCACCACCGGCGTCATGCCCGCCGTGGCGAGCCCGGCGGCGATGTCCACGGAAGCCTGCTCCGCGATGCCGATCTCAAGAAAGCGGTCCGGAAAGCGGTCGCGGAAGGGCGTGAGCCTTCCGGCCAGCATCGCGTCGGGCGATACCACCACGATGCGCCTGTCCAGTTCCGCAAGCTCGAGAAGGGCGCGCACCGCGGCCTCCCGCGTACTCTTTACGCCCATTCCCGCACCTCCATTCCCAGCGCCGCCCGGGCATGCCGCACTTCCTCCTCGGTGGGGGTGCGCTTATGCCAGGCGTTGTTGTCTTC
>JAEZTD010000217.1 GCA_023443705.1 Bacillota bacterium
TCGGAGATCAGTTCGATCAGGCCATTGGTCAGGTCAGAGAACTGGGCGGGGCGAGCTTTGGATACGAACTGGCGGTTCCAGACGGGCTGAAACACCATACGGCGAGCTTCCACAATCTACCAGAGAGTAAGCAGGTTCTGACGATCGTGCGCGAGGACACGCAGGAATACAATCAGACCCGTAAGCTGGCTGAGCGTGAAAAGCGCTTTCGCAATCTGCTCGAAAACGCGCCGATTCCGGTCGTCATCATGCGCGCGCGCGCGACAGTCAAATCCTTTATTACAACAGAGGTGTCAACGAACTGTTCAATATGGCCCTGACGGATGATGCGGTTCGAGAAAGAAACAAGCTGCACCATGAAAGAAAAGAAATGGAACAGCTGCTCGAACGCCTTCAAAAGGACGGTTTGTGCAAAACATGGAAGTCAGGATGCAGTTTCCGCGCCAGGACGGCCTCTGGCTCCTGATCTCCGCTTCCCCCGTCGAGTATGAAAGCGAACCCGCATTCATGGTTTCTCTCAGCAATATCACGCGGCGCAAGCAAGTAGAACTCGCGCTGGAGCATGAGCGCAAAAACCTGACCGAACGCGTCAAGGAACGCGATACCCTGCAAGCAGTCCTGGAGCTTACGGCCAAAAAACAACGCTGGAGGAAGGTCCTTCGTTGCCCCCGGGTTGGCAGTATTCCCGTCAGCGCCGATCCATCTCCGAGAGCGTCCGCACCCCTCTGCGTACATCCGGGTCGGTGCTGAACTCGGCCTTCAGGAACAGCTCTATCAGTTCCAGCGCGACGACCCCACCAACGACGTCCGCCCCGACGCAGGCCACGTTTACATCGTCGTATTCCACTGTAACACCATCAAACGCCCATCTCGTCCGCCAACGCCTTCATGCGGTTTAGGCGGGCGCAGTATGCGCCGTACAGGCCGTCAGCATGCTCGCGCAGCGTGCGCTGAGTGTTGGTATAAATGCTTGCGGAATTCGATGTATTGCCAGTACTCCAGAAGCTGTATTGGTATATGGTAAAGATCACGGATCCGGCGGCCTTCAGCGGCCCGACGGTGAGCATTTAGACAGATTCACAGATCTGGAACTGCCAGATCGTGTTCATGGTCACGGAGAGGATGATGGAGTTGCTCAGAAGCGGCAGCGTGATGCGGGTGATCTCCTGCCAAGCGTTTGCGCCGTCTATGGCGGCCGCTTCGGAGTATTCCTGCGCAATGGCGCGGATGGCCGACATGTGTACGAAAATGAAGAAGGTTACACCCTTCAGACTTCCAGAATCATGATCGATATCAGCGCATTCATGGGCTTACCGAACCAGTTGACCGGCTGAAGCACCTGAAACCGCGCCAGGACTTCCTCCTCAGTCCGGCACGTGATGAATTTCCGCGTCCCGTCAACGTCATGGTAACCCGCCCGGAACCTCCCGTCGCCGGCATCCGGGCCGCCTCCTCCGTCGCGGTTCGTCCGGGGTAATCGTATCATGAAATAAAAACCTGTAAACCCCGCGCTCACTGCACGTAGGCGTAGTTCCCGCCGACGAAGGAATTGACCAGATAGCGCGACATGTTGAGCGGATTGGACAGCGCAAAGGATTCCTCGCCGCTTTCATACTTTTCCGGCACGCGCAGCGCGCTCATCACGCCGTTCCAGATGGGCCTGACGGCGTCCGTGCCGAAGGCGGCGGTGATCTGCGCCCGGCTCTGCCCGTGCAGCCCGTGGTCCGCCTGCAACACGATCACGGCCTCCGGGTCGCGCGCCAAGATCATGTCCAGCGAGCGGATCAACACGTCGGCGGCGTAGCGCTGATGCCCCGGGTAGCTGTGAATGTCGTCGATGTCGCCGGTCGCGGGCTTGCCGTCGGCCTCGTTCACGAAGGGGTAGTGCGCCAGCATGTAGTGCATCACGTTCAAGGATGGCTTTCCCATCGGATGGTTTAGCGCGTCGTTCAGCGCGTTGAAGAAGTTGACGGTCTGCGGCTTGGACGCGTAGTACGGCCCCAGTGCATCCTTGAGGCCCGCATAGGGCGCCTCCAGCGCCTTGGCGCCGACGCCGCCGATGTACAGCGTCCTGCGAAACGCCGGCAGCGCCCACCGCTTGAGGAGCAGCACGAACATGTTGAAGAGCGTCGACCGCTCCTGATGCTGCGCCAGAATCTGCTCGTCGCTCCCCTCGAAGGGGAGGATGCCGCCGTTGCTAAAGTCGTACACGTCGTAGTAGCGATCCACCAGCACCGTGAAGTATTCGCTGTACGGGGCGATCACCGTGGTGGCGTAACCGCGCGCCTTGAAGGCAAGCACCATTTCGTTGTGCAGCCGCGCGGCGCGCAATTCACTCTTGGTGAGCGCCTCGCCGATGGGCTTTCCGCCTGTGAGCGCCTCCGCCATGAAGTTGTCGTAGAAATAGGGGCACATCAGCGCCGGGACGGCCACCGAGGTGGTGTGGTTGGCCTCGAAGCTGGCCTTTTCGTTCAGCGCGAAGCCTCGTTCCTTAAGCGCCGCCCGGAATTCCGCCTGATCATCGCCGAGCCAGGTGGCGTGCGCGTCCAGACCCAGCATGCCGTCCAGGTGGAACCAATAGACGTTGGGCGTTTGGGCCGCCGGATCGACGGAGAACTCGGTCTTCACCTTCGTGAGATCGACCGAGCGGTCCTCCGCCCGGACGGTAAGCGTGGTCTGCACGGCGGGCACCAGGTTCATCGCCAGCAGCACGCCGGTGAAGACCAGCATGAACGCGCAGAACGACGGGCTTTCGCGCCTGCGCGTGAGAAACAGCACAATGAGCAGAAGCAGCCCGCCCGCCGCCGCGTAGACCCGGATGTACATCGAGGCGCCGATGAGCCGCCTGTCCTCGACCAGAATCGTATAGAGCGCGCTGAACCCGAAAAAAACGACCCATGAGGTCAGGCAGCCGAGAAACCCAGCCAGGCGGGAGCGAAACAGCCACCGGAACGCGAAGTAGGCCACCAGCGACAGCCCCATCATCAGCCCGCCGGCCAGAAAGACCTGCGCACCGGAGAGGTATTCGGCGTTCCGGTTGAATAGATACGTCATGGCGACCAGGGGAACAAGGGTTGCGGCGATGGCCGCGGTCCAACCTGCAGACTTGCGCATGGAGGCCCCTCCAAATTTACTGTTTCGCGCGCATCAGGTAGAGCGTGCGCTCGCTGCCCGCCACCCGATCCTGCCGGACGATGTCGAAGAACTGTCCGAACGCGCGCTCAAAGCCTTCCTTCGTGTATTCGGGGAAGATGTCGTCCCGCGTGGCCAGAAGCGTCTTGACCTGCGAATCCTGCTTGGGCACAAATTCGATGATCAGACTTCCGGTCAAGGAGGCCAGCCACTGGGCAAGCATCGGCTGCGGAAGGTTGTTGGAGATCACCATGTGGTGGATGACCGCCAGCATCAGGATGCAGTCGGGCCGCTGCCTGTCGGCGATGCTCCCCCGCTCCCGGTTGGCGAAGCCCATCGGCGGGCTGGGGTTGGTCAGATCCAACAACAGCGGAAGCATCGGCTCCCGCGCGGCGTTGACCGCGTGATGGCTGCGCTCCACCGCGATGGGGTCCACGTCGAAGGCGACGGCGCTGCCCCCGTAGCGAAGCGCCAGACGGGAATAGCGCCCGTCGTTCGCGCCGAAATCCCAGGCGGTCCGGGGCTTGACTTCTTCCAGATACGCGCGCACCAGTTCTTCCTTGGACTGGGCTGCGGCGTCGGAGTAGTTGGTGTGGGCGTAATAGTCGCCCCACTCGGTCACGACGCCCTTAAGCTGCAGCCCTTCCACCACGCGTAGGAGGCTATCGATCATCGCCACATGGCTGAACTTTCCGATCGACACCTTCCGCACTTCGCCCTTGCCGTCTTCCGCGTGCTTCCGGGTGGCCCGGGCGTGCCAGTGGATGTGCTGCTTCGCCGCGAAGCCGCCCTTTCCGCCCAGCAGCGCGCTCGCCAGATCCAGCGGAATGCCGTCGATGTACACGCGGAGCAGCTGCGAGAGCCTGAGGTCCCGGTGGACCATCAGCATCAGCGGGGCGAGAAAATGGCGGCAGAACTGCCCGTAGGCCGGCCACGGGCTGCCCGGCTGATAGAATTCAAAGGAGAGGGTATCGATCAACAGCGGCCGGCCGTTCAGGAACTGGATGTTGTAGGCGCTGGCGTCTTTTAAGATCATATCCTGGTCGAGCGCCAGGCGGTGGATGCGAAGCGTGGTCAGCGCGGCGTCCTTGAGCTGGCCGAAGCACCACTCATACGGATAGGAGATGAACGGAATCCGCTCCGGGCGGATCATGCGGTAGGCGTTTTCGTCGGCGAGGTCCTGATCCAGCACCTCGTGCTTTACGAGAAGCTCCTTATCCGTCAGCGAATCATACAGCCGCTCCATCATCGCATCGTACTGCGGCTGATAGCACCGGTTCACCTGGCGTACGATGGCGCCGTCCTGAACCAGGACGACGCCCGAGGGATCCCGGAATGAACTGAACTCCCTCATTTGCTCGCCTTGCCCTCGTCTTCCTTCGCCGCTGCGCTTTGGGCGCCCTTGCCCTTGAAGAAGCCCGCGATCCGCTTCCTGAACATCAAAAGGTACGCCCCGCCCGCCGCGATGACCGCGATGATGGCCTGAATCAACATGCTTCCAAATCCCGGATCCAGATACACTTGAAACACCTCCGAACGGTTATGCTCCACATTACACGTAATGTCAGATTAACACATATTGCTATTTTCGTCAATCTCATTATGGTATACCCCAAACAGAAATATGACAATTCTCGCCCTCTGCCCAAATTCGCAAAAAGATTCCGCACGTCTCGGCGACCCGTGGAGCCTCACGAAAACTCGGGTTTTAATACCAATCCGAAACATAAACTCTTCGTCGGACCGGATCTTTGGAATAGTTAATCTTCCTACTTGGCATAAGACAACACCGCATAAAACTGGAGCGGCGTCCGGAGCGGTGGGATGCCGCTTCATGGATCCTTTTTCGGCGAACCCTGCAAGCCTTCATTTGCGCGGTGTTTCCTTTACCCCCAAGAGCCTTCCCGCACCAGCGGGTTTCGTTTGCCACTTTACCAGGATTTCTGCTTGACGGTAACATGGCCTCTAAACGGTTCAAGTCGTGGATTTTTGCCCGTTTTGGGTGTGAAACACATTTCTTGAGAGGCTCTTGTCCGAAGTTTAACTTAAAGCGCTTCATCAGGAATCCCCGCCGGCGGGCGGGAATTCCTTGACGCATATGTTCAATATTTCTATCGGAAAAACATGCATTGCGACGGGCCGGCGCGGCTTCCCGGTCGAGCGTCCCGCGGCGGGGCTTTCGGCCCTCGCCCGTCAAAACCTGAAGGATCAACCCCTCGGGGATTGCAATTGTCCGGATCGGCCGTTATAATATATTTGTTACCCCAAAATCGGTACTGTCAGGGAGGAGATTCGCGATGAAAAGAACCCTGTCCCTTGCACTCGCGATCGCGCTGGTTCTTTCGCTGGGCGCCGTTAGCCCCGCGCTGGCCAACAAGGCGAATGACACGCTGATCTATGGCATCGAGGGCGATCCGGGCAACGACATCAACACCATCACCACCTCGGGCCGCTACGACCTGATGACGGAGCGCATGCTCTACTCGACCCTGTACAACTACTACGGGCCGGACGACATCACCTACAACCTGGCCGAGAGCGTCGAGGCCTCCGAAGACAAGATGACCTATACGGTCAAGCTGCGCCAGGGCGTCAAGTGGTCGGACGGCAAGCCCTTCACCGCCGACGACGTGCTGTTTACCTACTCGAAGATCATCGAGTTCGACTATGCAAACGGCCACGACGCGTTCGTGTACGACGATAGGCCGGTCGAGATCACCAAGGTGGACGATTACACCGTCCAGTTCAAGCTGCCGGTCATGGTGGCCAACTTCCTGGAGGCGCTGAGCGCCGAGCATTACATCATGCCCAAGCACATCTACGACGGCGACGCGACGCTGGACAACAACCCCAAGAACCAGACGCCCGTCGGCACCGGCCCCTACACCCTCGAAGAGTACCAGGCGGGCCAGTACGTCAAGTTCAAGGCCAACCCGGACTACTTCGGCGGCGCGCCGAAGGTCGGAACCGTCATCTTCCAGATCATCTCCGACATGTCCTCCGCGCAGATGGCGCTCAAGAAGGGCGAAATCAACATGCTGGTCATCCCCAACTCCGCCGCCGGGGATTATGAGGGCACCGATGTCACGATCAACGCCTACCCCGAGGATCGCGTCGGCTATCTGTCCTTCCACATGGCCTCGCCCCGCGTCGCCGACATCAACCTGCGCAAAGCCTGCTTCTTCGCACTCAGCCGCGAGCAGATGAACGTGGGCGCGTACCTTTCGAAGGACTACTACGTGGACGCGGTGTCGTTCCTCCCCTACAAGGCCGCCTTCTACACAGACGACGTGGAGAGCTACGCCCAGAACGTCGAGACTGCCAAGGAGTACCTGTCGAAGGTGACCGACATTCCCGCGCTGCGCCTGGCATACACCGCCAACAACGTGCAGCAGGAGACCCAGGCGATGGTCATCCAGCAGAATTTGAAGGCCATCGGCGTAAACTGCGAACTGGTCGCGATGGATTCCACCGCGCTCTACGACAAGCTTGAAAAAGGAACCGACGAGTTCGAGATGTTCCTGGGCGGCTACATCATGGGCGTCGACCCGAACAACTACGCGACGCTGTTCGTGACCGGCTCGGCCTCAAACTACACGCACATGTCCGACACCGATCTGGACGAGCTGTTCCGCCAGGGCTCCATCGAAGCCGACGACGCGAAGCGCGCCGAGATCTATAAAAAGGCGCAGCAGAAGCTGGCCGACGACGCCGTCTTCTACCCGATCGTCACCAACAGCCGCCTGCTGGCCGTCACGAACGATGTCGGCGGCGTCGAGGACGCGCGCCTCGTCCCGATCTACACCTTCGAAGACATGTCCAAGCTGTTCTTCAAATAGACGGCTGAAATCCGCTTCGCGGCCTTCAGCCGCCCCGGAGACGGGCCGGTTACTTGAAACGCCGCGGGCATTTCCGGGCGAAATCGGATCGGGTGCGCTTTTCCCCATCGCGCGATCGGAAAAACCAATTCCGCCGTATTTGCCGCCGGATTTGATTTGCATCAGAGAGGGCTTCGGCCCTCTCTGATCCTCTCCCGGGGTCTTTGCAGTGATTCCACGAATGCCACAAGGAGAGTCTCATGCTCAAATACATCGTGAAGCGCGTCGCGCAGGCGATTCCCCTGCTTCTGGTCATCTCGGTCATCTGCTTTGCGCTGATCCAGATGGCGCCCTTCGACGCGATCGATACCTTTGTGACGCCCGACATGCCCCAGGAAGTCGTATCGGCGCTCAAGGCTCGCTACGGGCTCGATCAGCCCGCCTACGTGCAGTACTGGCGTTGGCTTCTGAATACGCTTCAGGGCAATTTCGGCTATTCGCTGGTCAACCACCAGTCGGTGGCGTCGGACATCGCGGCGCGGCTGCCCAACACGGTGATCCTGGTGCTGCCCAGCTACGCGCTGGCGGTGATCCTCGCGATCGTGCTGGGACTCGTCGCCGGCTCCAACCGGGGTGGCCTGGCCGACCGGTTCATCGACGGCCTGTGCTCGATCGGCCTCGCGACGCCCACGTTCTGGATCGCGATGATCCTCTTGTACGTGTTCGCCTACAGGCTAAATCTGTTGCCCGTTTTGGGCATGCACACGATGGGACAGGAAAAGAGCTTCCAGGATCTCCTCGCCCACATGATCCTGCCCTGCACGGTGCTGACCATCTCCTTCCTCCCCGAAACCATCCGCTACGTGCGCTCCTCCACCATCAGCCAGTACAAGGAGGACTACGTAATGGTTCAGAAGGCGTTCGGCGCGAGCCGCGTCCATATCCTGTTCAAACATGTGATGAAAAACGTGCTGTTCCCGGTAATCACGCTGGTGGCGATCGCGCTGCCGACGCTGGTGACCGGCGCGTTCATTACGGAATCGATCTTTTCCTGGCCGGGCGTGGGCACCTACTTCCTGACGGCCATCAAGGGCTTCGACTACCCGGTCATCATGACGGTATTGCTGCTCTCCAGCGCGATGGTGATCTTGGGAAATCTGCTGGGCGACATCCTGTACTGCCTGGTGGACCCTAGAATCAAGGCGATGAGGTGATCCCATGGCTCTGTCGAAACGGCGCGCCAACCAACTGCGGCGCGAGCTGAAATACAACAAAGGCATCCTGGTCGCGATCTCGGCGCTGGTCTTCATCACGCTGATCTCGGTCTTCGCGTTCCTGTCGCCCTACGACCCGGACGCGCTGGACATGACGGCGCGGCTCCACGGCCCCAGCGCCGCGCATTGGTTCGGCACCGACGACCTGGGCCGCGACTACCTGACCCGCGTGCTCTACGGCGGGCGCATCTCGCTCCTGGTCGGCGTGGTCGCGATGCTGATTTCGACGGTGATCGGCGTGACGGTCGGAACCATCAGCGGCTATTTCGGCGGCCTCGTGGACAACATCCTCATGCGCATCGTCGACGTGCTGCTGTCGATTCCGTGGATGATCCTGGTCACGGTGATCTCGATCTTCATGCGGCCTGGGATCCAGACGATTATTCTGGTGATCGGGCTATTCCGCTGGATGGACATCGCGCGGCTGGTGCGCGCGGAGACCCTGTCGGTCAAGGAGCGGGAGTACGTCCTGTACGCTGACGCCATCAACCAGTCGCACCCCTTCATCATCCTCCGGCACGTAATCCCTTCGGTGCTGCCGACGATCGTCGTCGCGGCGACCACCGGCATCTCGAGCGCCATCATGATCGAATCGTCCCTGAGCTTTCTGGGCCTGGGCGTACAGCAGCCAATGTCGTCCTGGGGCTCGATGCTCAGCCGCGCGCAGGAGGTTTTGGGCAAGGCGCCCTATATGGCGCTCCTGCCCGGCCTCATGATCCTTATCACCGTTTTTTCGTTTAACAAGCTGGGCGACCTGATCCGCGTGTTCGCCGAGCCCAAAGCCACCGAGCGATAGGAGGAGCGCATGCAGAATACCGAAAAGCTGCTCGACGTGCGCGGCCTTCGCACGTCCTTCCGCATTCAGGGACAGACCGTCGAGGCCGTGCGCGGCGTCGATCTGACGCTTGCGCCGGGCGAGATCGTCGGCATCGTCGGCGAGAGCGGCAGCGGCAAAAGCGTCACGATGAAGTCGATCATCAAAATGCTGCCCGACAGCGCGACGCTTTCCGCCGACGCGATTGACTTTAGCGGCCGCGATCTTCTGAAGCTGACCGAAAAAGAGATGTGCGCCGTGCGCGGCAACGACATCTCGATGATCTTTCAGGACCCGATGACCTCGCTCAACCCGCTGCGGCACGTGGGCGACCACATCGTGGAGGTGCTGCGCCGCCACAGCGGCATGAGCGCGGGCGAAGCCACCCGTCAGGCCGTCGAAATGCTGCGCATGGTGGGCGTACCCTCCCCCGAGGAGCGGATGCGGCAGTATCCGCACGAGTTCTCCGGCGGCATGCGCCAGCGCGTGCTGATTGCAATGGCGCTCTCGTGCAAGCCGCGCCTTTTGATCGCGGACGAGCCGACGACGGCGCTCGACGTGACGACGCAGGCAGAAATCCTCGACCTGATCCGGCGGCTGCAGAAGCAGCACGGCATGGCGGTGGTCCTGATCACCCACGACCTGGGCATCGTCGCGAGCCTGTGCAGCCGCCTCGTGGTCATGTACGGCGGGCTCATCATGGAGACCGGCTCCACCGAGGACATCTTCTACCGGCCGATGCACCCGTACACCCGGGCGCTCCTCAGGTCGGTGCCGTCGATCGATTCCGACGAAAACGAGCGGCTGATCCCGATCGACGGGCAGGCGCCGTCCCTGATCGACCCGCCGCCAGGATGTCCGTTCGCGCCCCGCTGCCCGCACCGGGAGCCCGCGTGCGAACAGGCGGTTCCCGGCTTCATTGAGTACGGCGAGGGCCGGCGCGCGCGCTGCCCCGTTCTTCAAAGGGAGGCGAAGGCATGAGCGCGCTGATCGAGGCCAGGGATCTCAAAAAATACTTCACCATCCGCGGCGCGATGGGCGGCGCCCGCGTACTCAAAGCCGTCGACGGCGTCAGCCTGTCGATCGAGAAGGGTGAGACGTTCGGGCTGGTCGGCGAATCCGGCTGCGGCAAGACCACGCTGGGCCGCACGATGATCCGGCTCTACGACGTGACCGGCGGTACGCTGAAATTCGAAGGAACCGACATCACGACACTCTCCGGCAAGGCGCTCGCGCCCTACCGGCAGCGGATGCAGATCATCTTCCAGGACCCGTACTCGTCGCTCAATCCATTTATGAACGTCGAGGAGCTGGTCTCGGAGCCGCTGAACCTGCGCGAGAAGCTGGGTAAGTCTGACCGCCGCGAACGCGTGATAACGATCCTTAGAAAGGTCGGCATGGACGAGAGCGCGCTGGAAAAGTACCCGCACGAGTTCTCCGGCGGACAGCGGCAGCGCATCGGCATCGCGCGGGCGCTGATCGTGAGGCCCGACTTCGTTTTGTGCGACGAGCCGATCTCGGCGCTGGACGTGTCGATTCAGGCGCAGGTGGTCAACATGCTGGAAGACCTGCAAGCGGAGATGGGCCTCACCTACCTCTTCGTCGCGCACGACCTTTCAATGGTCCGGCACATCTCCAGGCGCATCGGCGTCATGTACCTGGGGCACATGGTCGAGATATCGCCGTCGAAGGAACTGTACAAGAACCCGCTGCACCCCTACACCCGCGCGCTGCTGTCCGCGATCCCGATCCCGGACCCGAGGCGCGCGAAGGAAATCCAGCGCATCGCGCTCTCCGGCGACGTGCCCAGCCCTTCCAAAATGCCGACCGGCTGTCCGTTCCAGACGCGCTGCCCCCACGCGATGCCCAAATGCCGCGAAAGCGCGCCAGAACTCAGGGAGGTGTCTCCGGGCCATCAGGTGGCGTGCTTCCTGTAAGAACAAAGTGACCTTGAAGCGCGCGGTCTCCCGAGGCGTTGACCGCGCGCGAAACGGCGCGAAGATCCTCTGCTACGCTGCTGCGGGCTATATACGACGGAATTTACTTCACCAGCAAACTTTATGCGCAGGGTTTTTGAAGGATCTCATCGTGCAACGACATCATGCCCTGGACATTTTGACCTCGAATCTGCTCCATATTAAACAACAGCCGATGTCGGAACTCGGTGAAACCTTATCGCTCGATATCGCCATATCATACATCCATCCAACGGTTCTCTGCTTTATCCGCCCGCTTGCGCTTCGTTTGAGAATCCGCACGGAATATGATACAATTTGTGTTACGCATGCCGATATGTACGGAGGAAGAACGAAATGAGCCTGTCCTCCAACGGAAGCGGAAAGGCAAATCTTTTCTTAGCAACCGCAGACAGATTGACGGGCGCTTACAGCCTCATACGCCAACTTCCGCGCCTGCCTGATCGGACAATCTTCGGGCATTGCGTCTTGGCGGTGGGCATGCGCAAGGCCTCTCAAAATGGAGGATGCCCTTCAGCAGAACAGTATTGCGCCGAATCCCAATCACGCAGGAGCATCCGAAACGAAAAATGGGGACAAAGCATTGGAATGGACTTGTGATTGCGCTTTGAGCGTAGGCTCGTAACGCTGGCGCGTCATGCATCCCATGCGCTAACGGGGAGAAGAGACCAATGAAAATCGTCATTATCGGGGATGGAAAAGTCGGCAACACGCTGACGCAGGAGTTGACCCGCGAAGGGCACGACCTCATGGTGATCGATAGCCGTAAAGATGTGCTGACTCAGGCAGAAGAACGCATGGATGTCATGGTCATGCAGGGAAACGGCGCAAGCGTTGAGGTTCAACGCCAGGCGGGGGTTCCAACGTGCGATCTGATGATTGCGGCGACGTCTGCGGACGAGGTCAACTTTGTATGCTGCATGATCGCGCGCAAGCTCGGCTGTAAACATACGATCGCCAGAAGCCGGAACCCTGAGTATGAAGACGCGCTGCATCTGCTTCGTGAAGAACTGGGGCTCAGCATGGCCGTTAACCCGGAGAAGTCGGCCGCCCGCGAGATTCTCGGCCTGCTGCAGTATCCATCGTTTCTAAGGCGTGATGTTTTCGCGAAGGGGCGGGCTGAAATTGTAGGCATCCCCGTTCACACAGGGAGCAAGCTCGATGGCATGGCGCTGCAAACGCTTTATAAAAAGCTCCGCGTGCGTGTGCTGGTATGCGCGGTTGAGCGAGGGGAGGCCGTCATGATCCCGGACGGAAGCTTTGTGCTTCAGGCAGGGGATCACGCGTATGTAACAGCACCAGCGCAGGAATTGATGACGCTTGTGAGGGTGCTTGAGCTGGAGCGCGTGAAGGTCCACAATGCGCTGATTGTCGGAGGAAGCCGAATCGCCTTCTATCTCACGCAGATGCTGTCCGACGCGGGCGTCCACGTCAAAATTATCGAGAACAACAGGCAGCGATGCAATAAACTGAGCGCCGAGCTTCCGACGGCGACGATTGTCTGCGCGGATGGAACGTCGTTCCAAACGTTGGCAGAAGAAGGCATCGATGAGACAGATGCTGTCGTAACGCTTACGGACATTGACGAGCAGAACCTGATCATATCCATGTTTGCCAATCAGAAACATGTTCCCAAGGTGATCACGAAGATCAACCGGACGGAGTACGAAGATATCCTTCGAAAAACCGGTACGGAGTGCGTCGTTACGCCCAAATTGCTGGTGGCGAACGATATACTTCGATACGTCCGCGCCATGGAGAACCGTCAAGGGGACAATGTCATTGCCCTCCATCGGATGCTCGGCGGCAGAATTGAAGCGCTGGAATTTCGAGTGAGCGCAAGCACCGTATCAAGAGGCATACCGTTGAAGAAATTGCAGATAGTCCCCGGATTTTTGGTGGCCGTCATTAACCATAAAGGGTCGGTGTTTGTACCCAGCGGAAGCGATCGCTTTTTGGAGGGCGACACCGTTGTGCTGGCGACGACCACTGGAAGAAAAGTGGACTCATTGAACGATGTACTGTCTGTAGAATAAGGATACAAAAGGACGCGCGTATGAATTACCGTATGATCGCAAGGCTGCTGGCCACGATCCTTCAAATTGTGGCCGCCATGATGGTCCCTGCGCTGGTGATCAGTTTGGCTCTCGGCGAGTCGGAATCCGCTTGGGGTTTTGGGATTACGCTCATCCTGATGCTTTTGTTGAGCTTCTTGCCGAGGTTCATAAAACCGCGCAGAATGACAATGTTCGCCCGAGAAGGGTTTGTCGTCGTATCGTTGGCGTGGATTCTGGTTTCGGCGCTTGGAGCGTTGCCTTTCTACATCAGCCGCTGCATTCCCAGCTATGTCGACTGTTTGTTCGAGACGGTCTCCGGGTTTACGACAACCGGCGCCAGCATCCTGACAGATGTCGAAATACTGCCCAAGGGGTTGCTCTACTGGCGCAGCTTTACGCACTGGATCGGCGGGATGGGTGTTCTTGTTTTCCTGCTCGCCATTGCCCCCCTTGCTTCCGGAGACAGTATTTTTATCATGCGGGCGGAATCACCGGGCCCGCAGGTCAGCAAGCTCGTGCCGCGCACACGACAAAGCGCGAGAATACTCTATGAGATCTATATCGCGCTGACGGTTTTGCAAATTGTCCTTCTGTTGCTTGGCGGCATGCCGGTTTTTGACGCGGTGTGTACAGCCTTCGGCACGGCCGGAACCGGGGGATTTGCCATACGCAACGACAGCATGATTTCATATTCCCCCTATATACAGTGGGTTATCACCATTTTTATGGCCTTGTTCGGCGTCAATTTTGGCCTGTACTATCTGCTTCTGCTGCGTTCGTTCAAAAAGGTTGTGAAGAATGAAGAGCTCCGGCTGTATGTCGGTATAATGATTGCTTCAACGGCCGTCATTACCCTTTTTATTCGGGACGCTTTCACCGGTTCGCAGGATGCGATCCGCCACGCCGCCTTCCAAGTGGCATCCATCATGACGACAACCGGTTTTGCCACGGCCGATTTCGACAAGTGGCCGGAAATTTGCCGCGCTTTGCTTGTTGTCTTAATGATCATCGGCGCATCCGCTGGCTCGACAGGCGGCGGCGTCAAGTGCTCGCGCGTGATCATTGTGTTTAAGAGTATGAAGCAGGAGTTGAAGCGGATACTGCATCCGAATACGGTAAGCAGCATACGCGTTGACGGAGAAGTCGTTATGCCGGAGACGGTGCGGCTGGTGTATGTATTTCTTGGGCTGTATTCCATTATATCAATGGTCTCCATCTTGATCATTTCGGTGGACGGCTACTCGCTTGAAACAAGCTTATCTGCCGTGATGGCGTGCATCAACAACATCGGGCCCGGACTGCATTTGGTTGGCCCGATGGGTAATTATTCACAGTTCTCCAACGTTCCCAAGGCTGTCCTGACGTTTAACATGCTGCTTGGGAGGCTTGAGATTTTCCCGATGGTGGTTATGGCCTTCCCCAGTATCTGGAAGCGAGCGCGCTAAGATCCAAGCGCTTTGGTTTCTGCGTGTCGCGCCTTGTTCTCTGGGCTCCAGCGTTCGGCCTCTCCGTCGCCAGACATGCCTGCCCTTCGCATGGCGGGGAACAGGCTTTCTGGTCGGCGCAATCCCCCGCTGCCGAAGCGTCCGCCAATAGCCCTCGTGTGCATCACGCGCTTGGCAGCAGGAAAAGTGGTGCATCTCCCTTTCAGCGTGGACTCCTGCTTCATACAAACGCGCTCCGCATCGCCCGGGCGGGAAAGCGGTGGGCGCGCTCTGTATCCATCGGTCGGACGATGGCATCGGGACAAAAAACACGCCCTCCTGCATGTGCAAGAGGGCGTGCGACACCACAGAACCGGCAACACAAAAAGACCTTAGCCGCTTTCGTGCGCTCTCCCGCAACGTCACTTGTGGTATAGCCGCTCCTTCTCGTACCGCGGCTGGCAGCTGACGCTCACGCCGAGCTTTCGGTACTGCTGCTCGTCCACCCCGGACAGGATCACGCTGAAGTGTGCATCCGCGCCTTTGAGCCGTGGGAGCTGGTCGAGCGCCAACTGTGCCACGGAGTCTGTCACGGCGGAGATGCACAGCGCAATCAGCACCTCGTCGGAGTGCAAGCGCGGATTTCTGTTGCCCATATGCCGCGTCTTGAGCCGACAGATGGGCGCGAGTACCTCCGGGCTTATCAGGTCAAGCGCGGGATCGATGCCGGCCAGCGCCTTGAGCGCATTTAAGAGCAGCGCGCTCGAGCAGCCAAGCAGGTTTGTCGTCTTTCCGATGACGATCCGCCCGTCCGCAAGCGCCATCGCCGCCGCCGGAGCGCCCGTTTCCTTTTCCCGGTCAAGCGCCGCGCGGATCATGGGTACGCCTTCCGGTTCAACGCCCGCCATGTTGTTGAGGCGCTCGAGCCGGGAAACCGCTTCCTCGCTTCCCATCCCCCGCACAAGATCACAGCGCGCCGCAAAGTACCGGCGCAGGATTTCGCCCTTTGCCGCCCTGCGCACGATGCCGTCGTCTGCGATGCAGAACCCCGCCATGTTGACGCCCATGTCCGTGGGCGAACGGTACATAGGCGCGCCCTGAATGCGCGCGAGCATGGCGGACAAAAGCGGAAAACTCTCCACATCGCGGTTGTAGTTGACCGCCGTTTCGCCGTACGCCTCCAGATGGTACGGGTCAAACAGGTTGACGTCCTTCAAATCCGCCGTCGCCGCCTCATAGGCGAGGTTGACGGGGTGAAGCAGCGGCAGGTTCCAGATCGGGAACGTCTCAAATTTCGCGTACCCGGAGCGCACGCCGCGCCGAAAGTCGTGGTACAGCTGCGAAAGGCACACCGCCATCTTGCCGCTGCCCGGCCCGGGCGCGGTCACGACGACGAGGGGCTTTGTCGTTTCGATGTAGTCATTTTTTCCGTACCCCTCCTCGCTCACGATGCGCGGAATGTCGGAGGGGTATTCCGGGATGGGGTAGTGCCGGTATCCGCGCATACCCAGCGCGGCGATGCGCTTCAAAAACGTGTCCGCCGCGCTTTGCCCCGCGTACCGGGTGACGACCACACCGGAAACCGTCAGTCCCATGGCGCGAAACGCATCCGTAAGCCGAAGCACATCCTCGTCATAGGGAATGCCGAGGTCGCCGCGCACCTTGCTCTTTTCGATGTCGAAGGCATTGATGACGATCAGGATCTCCGCCTGATCGGCGAGCTGCGCCAGCATGCGCACCTTGATGTCCGGCTCAAAGCCCGGCAGCACGCGTGAGGCGTGGTAATCGTCGAAAAGTTTCCCGCCGAATTCCAGGTACAGCTTGCCGCCGAAGCGGTCGATGCGCTCGCGGATTTTTTCGGACTGCAGCGCAAGATACTTCCCATTGTCGAAACCTGCTCCACTCATTTGTTTACCTCATCATGAATCGACTATTCGAGCGCGCGCTTCAACACGACTGAAAAGCCGGCACCGTCGACGCTCCAAACCGCTTCCCATTATACAGCCGATCGAGCACGAAGTCCATCGCTTCCCGCCATTATCTCGCGGAAAGGCGCCGACGTTCATACGGGGAGAACAGGCGTCCACCAGCAATCGCCCGCTTGTATCGACATACAAGTGGGCGATTCAGGCGTACCAGCATGCGCCCGGAGAGCGGGCGCAAGTCCTCCACCGTGTTCAGCCGCCTTAACTTGCGCTGCATGGTGTAATTGAGCATGTGCAGAACGTTGTCCCTGCCGATCGCGCGAAGCGTCGTTTCCGAGCAAGCCGGAAGGTCGTCTTAAATCAGATGAGTGCGGCAAAAGTGCCGGATCAGGCTGCCCGGAATATCGGCCCTGTTAACGCTCAGAGCTTCGCGATCGTCGCCGTCGCGCCGCTCAGTGAAAGCGTTTCGTAGGGCGCCGTCGGGAACATCAGCGTCGAATTCGCGTAGAGCCCGCTGTCCGCGAACAGTTCGCAGATGCTCCGGTCGAAGACCACGCACATCTCCACCGCGCTCTCCACGAGCCGGGCCGCCCGCGTCCGCTGGAACAGCGGCGTCGCGTACAGCGGGTTGAAGGCATCCTCGCCCGCCCTCGAGCGGTCCGTGAAAAACCGCCCGGTTTCATCCAGTCCAAACGCGAAAGACTCGCCCTTTCCGTTTTTAAAGCTTGCGGAGAAAGCACCCTCCGATCGGATCTTCAGCAGGAACACCTCGCCCGGCAGCGCGCCGCCGTCCGCGATAGCTTCCTCGCCAGAGATAGCCGGGAGTACCGGCCGCTGGCAAAGCCTGAGCCCCGCGGGCGTATCCCGGAGTGTCAGCGTGCGCGCCAACGTCATGCAGCCGCAGTACTCGGTCGTGGGCTCCTCGCGCGCGTACACCCAGCTTGTGCCCCATCCGAGGATGGTCGGCTGCTCCGCGCCAAAGAAGGACACCGAAGCGTAGTTGTCGTAGCCTATGTCGAGCAGCACCGGCTCGGGCATCGGCACGGTCTGGCGGAAGGTATGGCCGTCGAATTCGCCCAGGAAGTATTGCGTGCGGTGGCCGCCGTCCGTGGGCGCCTGAATCATGCTGGCGATGAGCACCCACACTTCACGGCCGCCCGGCGCCTTCACCGGAAACACGTCGGGGCATTCAAAGATCGTGCCCAGCCTGTTCTCCGTCGAGCCGAAGTCGCCCGTGCGCGCCCAGTTTTTAAGATCGGCGGAATGGTAGAAGGCCACGCGGTCGCCCGCCGCGATGGCGCAGCTCCAGCCGCCCAAGACCGGGTTTTTGAACACCTTGGGGTCCCGGAAGTCCTTGAGGCCCGGGTTCGCAATGACCGGGTTTCCCTCGTATTTGACGAAGTTGACCCCGTCCGCAGCGCCGGCGATCGACTGCTGTTCGCATTCTCCGTGGCTGGTGTACATCGCGATCAGCGCGCCCGCGCCGAACCCGGCGGTGTTGTCCTCGTCCACGACGGCGCTTCCGGAGAAGATCAGGCCCAGCGCATCCGGCGCCAGCGCGATGCCCACTTCCTCCCAGCGGATCAGATCCTTGGAGATGGCGTGCAGCCAGTGCATCGGCCCCCAGACCGTGTCGTCCGGGTAGTGCTGCGCGAACAGGTGATAGGTATCCCCCCGCTTGCACAGCCCATTGGGGTCGTTGATCCATGCCTTCTTCGGCGTAAAGTGCAGTGCCGGGCGGTAGTCTCGCCGTCCCTTCGTGGCCATGTCGAAGCCCCCTTCGTCTGATTGTCAAAAATCGGTACTGATGCGGATGTTTTCAAATTTGACGGCGCCGTGCTGCGCGAAGACTCCAAGCGACCGCCCGCTGTAGTTGTACATGCGCGTGGTCAGCGCCACATGGCCAGCCGCGTACAAGGTGGCCATCGTACCGTCCACGACCAGCGATAGATGCATCGGCGCGTCCGGCTTCATCGGCAAGAGCCTGTCCAGCCCGCGCGTTCGAAGTGAATTCCTGTCGTCAGCGCGCCGCCCGGAAATCCGTGAGAATTTCAGGCGCACGCAGGGCTTCCCCTTCGCATCGAAAATTCCGTAGGGTTTTTCGATGCCTTAAGCGCCCCGCCTTGACAAGGCGGGGCGCTTCACGCTTCCCAAAGGCCGGTTTGTGAAGGTCCCAGAAGATGTCCTGCGCCTTCCCCGCCGCGTCACGTTTTGCTGAACTTTTGTGATAGATGCCGGGACGGCAGGGCCGAACGTCTGCCCGGGAATTGGCTGCCTACGCGTAAAACGAATCAGGTTCCTTCAGCAAAAAACTACCGCGCGTCGCTGCCGTCGAAAACATCACCGCATTCCGGGCAGAACTTCGGGGGACTAGACTTGTCCGCCGGTTCCCACCCGCACTTGTCGCAGCGGTACGCCTTCGCGCCCTCGGGCTTCTTGGCGCCGCATTCCGCGCAGAATTTCCCCTTGTTTACCTTGCCGCACGCCGCACACTTCCAGCCTTCGGCGGGTTCGGGCTTTTGGGCGCCGCAATCCGCGCAGAACTTACCGGTGTTCACGTGGCCGCAGGCACATTTCCAGCCCACTTCCGCCGCAGGCTGCGCTGCGGGTTGCTGCGCCGAGGCCTGCTGCGCGCCCATCTGGAAAAGCGCCTGGGCGCTGGCGCCGCCCGCGCCCTGCGCGGCGTTCATGCCCATAAAGCCGAAGACGGCGCCGCCATCGTTTTTCGCCGCGTCCTGCATCGCCTGCGCCTGCGCGCCCACCAGATGCGCCGCCGCCATATTGGGATTGCGGAAGGCGGCATTGCGCTGGAGCTCCTTGATCATCTTCTCGTCCTCTTCGGACGCCTTGACGGAACTGACGCCGAAGGATACGATTTCAATGCCGCGCAACTTCGCCCACTTGGACGAGAGCGCCTCGTTGAGCGCCTGCGCCATTTCGACGGTGTGGCCGGGCAGCGCGCTGTACCTAATGCCCATCTCAGAAATCTTTGAGAACGCCGGCTGCAGCGCGGTTAAAAGCTCGGTCTTGAGCTGCCCGTCGATCTGTTCGCGCGTGTATGCCTGCTCCACGTTGCCGCACACGTTGGTGTAGAACAGGAGGGGATTTACGATTTTGTAGGAATACTCGCCAAAGCAGCGCACGGAGATGTCGACGTCCAGCCCGACGTTCTGATCCACCACGCGGAATGGGACGGGGTTGGGCGTGCCGTACTTGTTGCCGACGATCTCCTTGGTGTTGATGAAGTACACCCGCTGATCCTTGGGCGCCTGGCCGCCGAACGCAAAACGGTCAAGCACCAGCGAGAGCGACTCCATGACGGCTTCCTTGTCCATATCTCCGTAGAAGATGCTGGGCTCGGTGGACGTGTCGTACACGAATTCGCCCGGCTCAGCGGAAACTTCCACCACCTTGCCCTGGCTCACGATCAGCATACACTGTCCCTCGTTGACCGCCACGATGGACCCGTTGGAGATCACGTTGTCTTCTGTGTTCCTGCTGCCGCCGAAGCGCCTGTTCATGCGCTTCAACGCCTTAACCGCCAGTACATCCGCCTCCAGCGCTTCCACATGGAAGTAATCGCGCCACTGGTCCGCGAGCACGCCCGAAAGCGCGCCGATTCCCGCTCTTAAAAGCCCCATATTCTCTCCATCCTTCCGTTAGAATTTTCCGCTGCTCCCGCCATGACTTCTTCCGCTGGAGGAACTGAACGTGGAACTTCCCCCGCCGGAAGAGGATTGCTTCTCAACGCGCACCCGCGTCTGGGTATGGTACAGGTAGATATCCTGCGAACGCATGATGTCAAGGGATCCGTCCTTGACATACTGGCTCGCGTTGTACTGAGGGCGCGCCGTCTTCATGCCGAGGATCATGATCAGCAGCACAATCGCCGCAATAACGGCCGCCGCAATCGCCAGGTAGACGGCGACGCCAGTGGCGCGCTCCAGAGGCGTTCGTAGACGCACGGGGTTATCGACGTCGAAGGGTCTGCCGGTTTGCGACTGCTCCAGAAAGACGCTCGCGTCGTGGAGAAACCGCGAAAACCCGGCTGCGTACTCCCCCTCGGAGAAGTAGGGGACGATGTCATCGGAGATCACTTCGATTCCATAATCGGTGAATGCTTCGATCCCGCGCCCGGTGGTCAGGATGCACCAGTCCCGATCCGCCATCGAGAGCACCAGCATGACGCCGTCATAATCCTCGCCCTGTCCGTACCCACGGGAATCGTAGTAGTCGGCGGCGTAGTTGAGCGCAGTCTTTCCGCCAAGGCTGTCGGTCGTGTGAATGACCACGTCCATTGCGTAGGCGCTGGAGAGCTGCACCGCCTCGGCCGAAAGCTGACTGGCCGCATCCTGGGTGAGCAGCGCGGCATCGTCCACGACCAGCGGCAGTCCCGCGGCCAGCGCGGGAGCGGCCAACGCAAAGAGCACGAGCGCCAGCAAAAACCATTTTTTCATGCTACATCACCCCCGTGGCAAACAGCGCCAGCACAATGGCGAACAACGCCGCGAATGCGCCCAGAAAAAGCCCCAGTCCCCACTTCAGCGCAAGCCCTTTGTCCACCGGGAGGTTGCCTACGATTTTACCCGTCTGGCCGTTCATCGCAAACGTATACGTCTTATCCTTCCACCGGGTGTTCAGCATCCAGACCGGCATCATCACGTTGCGCACGCCGCCATGCTGGAGCCGGACACTCGAGGACTGCTCCGTTACCGAGGTATACCCGTTCACAGTTCCGCGAAAGACTTCGGACACGCTTCGCCGGATGCGCTCGTCGGCGCGCGGCTTCGCCGCCTCCGTGGCGACGTCATACCGTTCCGCCTGATATCCGGGCAGATAGGCGGTGCTGAAAGCAGCCTCGCGCGCTGAATCAAACGGCTCGATGGCTTCCATCAGCGCATCGTCGAACTTCGAGGAGCCGTCCACCGGAACGTTCTGAAAGCCGATCCTGCCGCCGCGCAGCACGAGGTAATGATCGGTGTCGGTGATGTCATAGTCCCCGCTTCTGTGCCGGGACACGCGCTCGGCACGATAGGTGATGTCTGCGTCCGCGTCGCATCCAAACATCCAAAACGGCACGTAGACCCCGGTAATTTTTTCGATGCGGTTTTCGGACGCAAAGAGTTTGGGCAGCAGGCGCTTGCCCTTGATCAGATCCTTGTACGCTTTTTGGGCGTCCTGCTTCGTCTTGACAAAGGGGAGCACCGCGTCGGGCCGGAAATCGCCGCTGAGCTGCCCCGGCATGATGGCCGGGTTTCCGCAGTAGACGCATTCGGTCGCCGCCGTCTCTTTGTCCGCGACAATTTCCGCGCCGCAGGATGTGCAGGCGTAGGCGTGCAGCCCCGACTTCTCCTCGTCGGACCAGGCCTGCGTCCCGCCGGACTGCCAGTTCATCTCGGAATTCCGGTTGGCCTGATTGAGCGCCTCGTCCACCTGGCGCATGACATCCTTCTCAAATTCATTCCCGCAGGAATCGCAGTGCAGCTTGCCCTCGCCCCCGGCAAAGTGCAGCGGCGCGCCACAACATGGACAGGAAGCGCCGAACACATCGTTGGCCATGTTACCCCCCTCTTTCATTCCGTTACTACGCGCATTTAAAACCATCGTGCCTGTTCCCGCCGCCGCGCGTGTGGTCGGGATCACGCGGAGGATTTATTTGGCGTCCCGATTGGGTTTTCAAACTGTTTCCAGTATAGCGAAATGGGGATCAGTTTTCAAGGCATTATTGTCCACAAGCAGCGTTTGGCTTCCCGCTTTATACGAAAACCCATCTTACGCGACGGAAAAGTCCCGCGAAGCGGTGGGGGTAGAGCGCCGCGAATCAAAGTACTGTCTCAACCTGCCGGTAGTTAAGCGGCGCTCGTGGCGTTAGGCATCTGCCCCGCGCGCGGCGCAATCATCTGCCCGCTGATGTGCCCGTCCTCCATCCACGTTACGCACCAAACGCGCGGAGCGCAATCAAGAAAATCCGGCGTCCAAATCATACCCTGACCACCGTGCGCCCGAAATGCCCGTACAAGCACGACAACATCCGCCGACCCACCAAAGCTGGACACCGGTGTTTCTTTTTGGTAAAATGCAGAGAAGCTGCGACGCCGCCCCGAAAACCGGTGCAGGTTTCGCGCCTTTCGATCGTCGCCGCGCGCGGCCGAAGCCTGCCGGCCCTGTCAGGTGATGCACAAGGCGCCCGGCTTTGGTCCTCAAAGCCTGAATACGGTTAAAAATCATGCGAACCATGCGGAATGCCGCGCATTCCCGCGGAGACTGGAGGCGGCCTAATGGCGGATTGCATACGTTGCGGAGCATGCGGGCACGAAAGCTGCGTCGGGAAAGTGCCGGTGTTTTCCTCGTTGGGCGCAGAAGACCTGGCCCACGTCGCTTCGCTGATTCGGCACCGCGATTACCAAAAGGGCGGGATTCTGTTTTCCGAAAGGGATCCGCTGGACGCGCTGGTGATCGTCCATTCGGGAAGCGTCAAGGCCTACAAGCTGACGCCGGAGGGCAAGGAGCAGATTCTCTACGTCTTCAAAGAAGGAGACTTTTTCGGCGAGCGCAATCTCTTCGGGGATCAGCCGGCCTCCTATACGGCGGAAGCGCTGGAGCCGGTCAAGACGTGTTCCATTAACCGGGACAGCTTCCGCGCGCTGCTGCTGGAAAGCTCCGGCATCGCGATCAAAATCATCGAGGAGCTGGAAAACCGGATCGCCCGGATGGAAAACGCGATCAAGTCGATCGGCGTGCGCAGCGTAGACGGGCGCATCAGCGCGCTGCTTATCGATTTTGCGGACAGGTATGGCACGATCTTGCCGGAAGGCGTCCTGATCCGGCTGCCACTCAGCCGGGAGGGCATGGCCAGTCAGCTCGGCATCGCCCGCGAGACGGTGAGCCGCAAACTGGGCCAGCTCGAAAGCGAAGGGATGATCCGCTCGCTCGGCAACAGGCGCATCCTCCTCATCGACCGCGAGGCGCTGGCCGAAGCCGCGGATATTTCCGACTAATTTCATCAGGTTTGATTTAAATCACAGAATTGCCGCCCGAACCCTGTTACAATGGCGTCACAGAGAAGACAGGGAGGGCAAAAGCCATGAAGATTCAAAAAAACACCACCGTTGGCGAAGTCGCGGCGGTCATGCCGGGGGCGCTGCCGGTTTTTCAGGAACTGAAGATCGACTTCTGCTGCGGCGGCAAAGCGTTGCTCCTAAACGCGCTGGGCGAGCGCGGGGTCTCCGAAGGCGAGTTCCTCAAGATGGTGGAAGCGCAGGAGGACGCGAAGCAGCGCATCGGCGACGCGAAGGATTTCACCAAGATGACCGCGGAGGATTTGACCCACCACATCGAGGACACGCACCACGATTACCTGAGGCGATTGCTCCCGGAGATCGACGAGCTGTTTCTCAAGGTGCTCAAGGCCCATGGCGGGAACCATCCCGAGCTGTTTGAGGTATACAAGCTGTTCGGGCGGCTGAAAGCCGAGCTGAGCCAGCATCTGATAAAGGAGGAAGCGCTCCTGTTCCCCGCGCTGGTGCGGGGCGATGAAGCCGGGGCGCTGTCGGCGGAGATCGCAGCGGAGCACGACGGCGCAGGCAAGCTGCTCGAGGCGATGCGGAGCGTTTCCAACGATTACGCGGTTCCCGCGGACGCGTGCATGACCTACCGAAGGGTCTACGCGCTGCTGCCGGAAATGGAACAGGACCTGCATCAGCACATCCACCTGGAGAACAATATCCTGATGAAGGACCTGGCCTGACCGGCGCGAAAATCCGTGCGAAACAGCGGTCCGAACAAAACAGGAGGCATGAAAGATGAAAGCGTCCATTGACAGAAGCGGGTGCATTGGCTGCGGGCTGTGCGCGTCGGTTTGCCCCGAGGTGTTCCGAATGGCGGACGACGGATTGGCCGAGGTCTGCGGGGATCCGGTTCCCGCCGGTGCGGAGGAGAGCGCCGTCGAGGCGCAGGAGGGATGCCCGGTTTCCGTGATCACGCTGGACTAGGCGTACCAAGCGAAAAAAGGCTGCAGCGCGCCGCAATGAGGAGGTTTTCTACATGGTCAAAAAACTGACGGAGAAGGTAACCTGGGTCGGCAAGACCGACTGGGAACTGACGAAATTCCACGGCGACGAGTATTCGACGCACAGGGGTTCCTCCTACAACGCCTATCTGATCCGGGACCAGAAGACGGCGCTGATCGATACGGTCTGGCAGCCGTTTGACAGGGAGTTTGTCGCGCGGCTCCGGCAGGAGGTCACCCTCAGCGAGATCGACTACATCATCGCCAACCATAGCGAGGTCGACCACAGCGGCGCGCTGGTGGAGCTGATGCGGGAAATCCCGAATACGCCGATCTACTGCACCAAAAACGGCGCGCGGATCCTGAAGGGCCACTACCACAAGGATTGGAATTTCGTGACCGTCAAGACCGGGGACACGCTGGATCTGGGCGACAGCAAGCTGGCCTTTGTCGAAGCGCCGATGCTGCACTGGCCGGATTCCATGTTCACCTACATGACGGGGGAGAACATCCTGTTCTCCAACGACGCGTTCGGCCAGCACTACGCCACCGAATCGCTGTATGACGACGCGGTGGACCAGGCGGAGCTCTTCCATGAAGCGCTGAAGTACTACGCCAACATCCTGACACCGTTCAGCCCGCTGGTGACAAAGAAAATCCACGAGGTACTGGGGTTCAACCTCCCGCTCTCCATGATCTGCCCGAGCCACGGCGTAATCTGGCGGAACAACCCCACGCGGATCGTCGAGCAGTACCTTTCCTGGGCCGCCGATTATCAGGAAAATCAGGTGACGCTCGTCTACGATACCATGTGGAACGCCACGCGGGTCATGGCGGAATCGATCGCCGACGGCATCCAAAGCGCTGACCAAACCGTCACGGTCAAGCTGATGAACGCCGCCAAGGAGGACAAAAACGACATCTTAACCGAGGTGTTCCGCTCGAAGGCCATCCTCGTGGGCTCGTCCACCATCAACAACGGCCACCTCTACGCGATCGGCGGGCTTATGG
>JAEZTD010000067.1 GCA_023443705.1 Bacillota bacterium
AGCACCATCTGGCTCTTCCACAGCGGGATGGTGTTGACCAGCGAGGATTGAATCTTCTCGGCCATCAGCTGGTTGGAATTCTGCAGCATGCGGATCTGCGGCGCCATCTGCAAAGAGACATTGCGCGTCAGCTCCAGGTCGTGGATCTTCTTTTCAAAGCGGTCGGCCTGGGCGGCCATGTCGTTGGCGGCCTGGGCGTCTTCCGGAAGGCCTGAAACCTTCGCCTTCTGACGAGCGGCCTCCAGTTCGTTTGCGCGGAAGCCCTTCAGGCGCAGGCGACCTGCCGCGATGTACATGGACAGTTCCTTGAAGTAGCGCAGATTTTCGGTGTAGAGCTGGTCGAGGGTCGCGATGTCTTTCAAAAGCTGCACCTGATGCGACTCAAGGCCGGACACGATTTTGCCTACGTTGAGTTCGGCCTCGTCGTAGCGGGTTTTGAGCATGGTCAGCTTATCCACATTGCGCTTGAAGAACGCGAAAAAGCCGTTTTCCTTGTCGTCGATGGTGAAGCCCTTCAGTTCGGTGACGAGCCCGGCGATCATGTCGCCCACCTGGCCCAGATCCTTGGTCTTAACATTCTTGAGCGCGGAATCGGAAAAGCTGGCGATCTGCTGCTGGGCGCTGGCGCCGTAGGCAAAGACCAGGTTGGCGTCGGTCACGTCGATCTTCTTGGAGAAATCGCGGATCATGGCCTCTTCTTCGGGGCTGAACTTGTCACGTACCTCGTCGGCTTCCGGAACGGCCTTGGCGGGCTCGGCGATGACCTTGGCCACCTCCGGCGGCGTGGGCTCGGCGGCTGTAAGCGTCAGCTTAATGCCCTCGGACGCGGAAGCGGGCGCGGCCTCAGCCTCGGCGACCGCCTGCTGGGCCTGCTCCAGTACGTCGTCCACCTGGGCCTTCGAGAGATCGGTGTTGTTCAGGCCGTTGTTCAGATTTTCGCTCATGTTCATATCCCCCTTATTTGTCCTTAAGCGTTTGATGCGCCTGGGCGGTTCCGGCCGCTCCGGCGGCGGGCTGGCTCTGCGCCACCCGCATCGTTTGCCGGATGCCCTCGTCTGTCAGCCCGTCGGAGGCCATCATGGTCTCCAGAACCTGGACATCGGTGGTGATGTCCAGCGCCTCGTCGGCGTAGAGCTTGTCGAGCTGCTTTTCAAATGCCAGCGCGATCATGTCGAGGCTGTTCTCGATGCTGGTCAGCGCCCTTTTCACCTGCTCGCCCGAACCCGCGCCGGCGAGCTCACGATACTGGCCCACGAGCTTATCGGTGGTGGGCAGGTAGTAATCCATGAATTTGCGCACCTGGCCGAAGCGCCCTTTTTTGTCCACGACGGCGGCAAGAATCCTGCGCCCAGCGTCCTCGATGCGGCCCAGCTCCTTCGACACCATCGGCGACGCGCCGGACGCGGCCGCGCGCAGGCGCTTCAGCGCCTCCAGGCTTGCGGCCAGCTTTGAGTCGACCTCCCGGTCGCCGGTTGTGAGCACGTCTTCCACTTCGGCGGTCCTGCCGGGCAGGAATTTGCGCGCCACAAGGAACACAACCACCGACAGCGCGATCGCCAGCAGGATGTTGGACAGTTCGTACAGATGGCCGAACAGCCCGAAAATCGCCCAAACCGCGGCGGCCAGGTAGATGGGAACCGCCGACGGAATTACCTTCGTCTTCATATCGCACACCTCTTTACTTATTTTACCTAAAATACGCGATTGAATCAAGCCGCCGCGCATTCAAAGCAGAAATTTCATGCGCGAACCGTCGCACGCAGCGTTTTAAAATGCGGTTTACAACCGAACATGTCCGTGATAGGATGAAGAAAAAGCAAAGGAGCAACCGGTATGAAGCGCAGAATCGGGCTCTTGACCGCAGGCGGAGACTGCCCCGGCCTCAACGCTGCCATCCGCGGCGTCGCCAGGGCGGCGTATGAACTGTTTGACGCGGAGATCGTCGGCATCGCGGACGGGTTCGGCGGCCTGATCCGGGGCGAATTTCAGGAGATGAGCCAGCGGGATTTTTCCGGCATCCTGACCCGCGGCGGCACCATTCTGGGCACGTCGCGCACGCCTTTTCGGGACATGCGCGTCATTGGTGAAGACAACGTGGACAAGGTCAGGGCGATGAAGGACAACTACAAGTGGATGAAGCTGGACTGTCTGGTCACGCTCGGCGGCAACGGAACCCACAAGACGGCGAAGATGCTGTCCGAAGAGGGACTGAACATCGTCGGCCTTCCAAAAACCATTGACAACGACATCTGGGGCACCGACGTGACCTTCGGCTTCAGCACCGCCTGCGATACTGCCACCGAGGTCATCGACCGGCTGCACACCACCGCCGACAGTCACGGACGCGTGATGGTCGTGGAGATCATGGGCAACAAAGCCGGCTGGCTGACGCTGCAGGCGGGCATCGCCGGCGGCGCGGACGTGGTGTTGATCCCCGAAATCCCCCACGACATGGATCGGGTTGTCAAGGCGGTCGAGGCGCGCAAGGCCAAGAAGAAGAGCTTTTCGATCATTGCGGTGGCCGAGGGCGCGCTGACAAAGGAAGAAGCCTCGCTCAAGCGGAAGGACCGCCTGCCGACCGAGAACCCCTACCGCACCGTGGCGCACCGGATCGCCGAGGCGGTTCAGGCGCAAACGGGGCTTGAGTCGCGGGCGGTGATCCCCGGCCACATCCAGCGGGGCGGCAGCCCCAGCCCCTACGACCGCGTGCTGTCCACCGAATTCGGCGTGCGTGCGGCCAGGCTGATCGCAGACGGCGTTTACGGCGTGACCGTGGCGGTGGTGGGCTGCGAGGTATCCTTCAATCCGCTCTCGGAAGTCGGCGGCAAGACCAAACTGGTGCCCGAGCAGCATGCGCTCGTCCGCACGGCGCGGGACATCGGGATTGAGCTGGGGGGATGACAGCCCAGTTTCTAAAAAAGCATTGAAACCGCCATCGGCCCGTGGGCTGTTGGCGGTTTCACTTTTTCCAACGATGCGAAAGTGACGCTAGCCGGGTTCACGGTTCCCCCGCGTCCTTCGCGCTCATCTCGTCCATCAGCCGGACGGCGATCGGCCAGGCGGTGTTTACAGGGATTGCGAAGGCCAGCCCCTCAAAGCTCTCGCCCCGGTAGCCTGAGGCGATCTTCATCGTCGGAATGCCCACCAACTTACCGTCCGCCCCGAACAGCGCGCCGCCGCTATTTCCGGCGTTGATCGCGGCATCGATCTGCAGCATGCCCACGTCGGGAGAGATGTTGCCCGCTGTCACGTTCAGGCGGTTGAGGCCGCTGACCACGCCGGTGGTGAGCGTACCGGGCAAAACGTCGCTGCCCACGCGCGGATAGCCCACCGCAAAAACCGGGTCTCCGACGCGTAGCGCATCGGAATCGCCTTTCTCCACCGCTTCAAGCCCTTCCACCGGGCCGGTGCGCAGCACCGCCACGTCGTAGGTGCGGTCGTAGGCGCTGTCTACAACCGGCAACTCGCGCCCGTCGATCAGGCGCACGCGAAGGCTGACGGCTTCCTCGATCACGTGGTAATTGGTCATAAAGAACCCGCGACTGCTGATGTAGACGCCGGAGCCGTTGCCCTCTTCGGTGGTCTGGTTGCGCCGCCCCGCCGGATAATCCGCCACCACCTCGGCCACGCTGCCCGCCCACTTTTCCGCGAGATCGGACACCGTGACCGGCGCCGCCGTTTCCACCGGCACCGCAGTTTCGGCAGTTTCCACCCTTTTTTGCCCGCTGCGGTTCACGAGAAGGC